>NZ_JANKBY010000018.1:0-25510 GCF_024621905.1 Terrisporobacter muris | reverse complement strand
CAATTTTATTTTCTTGCTTTATATTATTATACAATGTCATTTTTCATTATATTTTTTATAAGTTAAAATCCATCCATTATTTTGCAAATCCTCTAATTCTAAATCTAATTTTCTTAGCTGACAACAACACATTTGTAAATATTACTGATAATATAGCAGCTGCAAAAATAGACATTTTAGCTATTATAAGAGAAATCAGTGTTGCTCCAATTAGAGCTAAGCCTGGTATACACCTCTGATGTCACTATTTTCTTTATATTTTGTATCATAATAAACCTCCATATTTTTCAAAAAAGTAAACCTCAATATAATTGAGGCCTACTGATTTACTACTTTTTTAGTTTTTATAAAATCTTGTTTAAAATACTCTTTTGTGGCTTGCCTTACTTTTGGTAATAAAACTAGTAAGGCTAGAAGATTTGGTAATATTAATAATCCAAGAGCACAATCTTGTATTGTCCATACCATTTCTATACTAACTAAAGCCCCTATTATAGTAAACATAGGGAACACATACTTAAAGTTTAGAGCAATCTTTTCTCCAAATACATAATTTAGTCCTACATAACCAAAGTACCACTGGCTAATAAGTGATGTAAATGAGAAAGATATTAAACTTACAGATACTACATATTTTAATAATGGATGTATTGTTCCAAAAGCATTAATAACTAATACAGATGGATGTGCTCCACTATCTAACACTCCTGTACATCCTAAGATTAATCCTGTTATTGTACATATTACTATTGTATCTATAAAAACTTCAGTTACTCCAAATATAGCTTGTTCTACAGGATGAGAAACGTTAGCTGTTGAATGTATTACAGGTGCTGATCCCTCACCAGCTTCATTTGAATATAGCCCTCTAGCTACACCAAATCTCATAGCTTCTTTAATTGTATGACCTGCTATACCTCCCACTCCTGCTTCAAATGTAAATGCACTTTTAAATATTTCTGCAAATACACCTGGAACCTTATCTATATTTAATATTATTAAAAATAAACCAAATAAAATATAAAATATGGCCATTACTGGGACAAATTTTTGAGTTACACTTGCTAACCTTTTAAATCCTCCAGATACTATAATAAATATTATTGTACATAACATTACTGCAGTAATTATAGGTGCAACTTCAAAAGTATTTTTCATTACTCCTGAAATAGCATTAGATTGTATAAAATTACCACCTATTATTTGAACTGTCATAAGTATGGCTGTTATACTACCTAATACAGGTAGTTTCAAACCTTTTGAAATGTAGTACATAGGACCACCTACATACTCTCCTTTATTATTTTTTTCTCTATAAATAATACCAAGGACTATTTCTCCATATTTAGTTGCCATACCTAAAAATGCAGCTACCCACATCCAAAAAATTGCTCCTATTCCTCCTGAAACAAGAGCTGTGGAAACACCGATAATATTTCCACTACCTACACAACTTGCAAGTGCTGCACACATTGCTTGAAATGAAGATACATTTCCTTTAGAATCAGATTTTCCATCTTTTGATTTTTCTCTTATAGGATTCAATAATGTTTGCTTAATAATATATGGGAATTTTCTAAACTGAATAAACCCTGTTGCAAATGAATATAAAACCCCTACTGCTAGTAGAGTATACAGTAGCCAATCCCCCCATAAAAAACTAGCAAGTTGTTTCAAAAAAACTCCCAAATTTTCCATACTTACCTCTCTTAACTGCTATAATTTTTAAATTTCAACGTCATCCATAAATATTGGATTACTCCAAGCCTTTTTACCGTATTTGGTTGATAGGTTTAGGAAAGAAGGACATAATATTATAGTTTCAAATTAATATTTATTGATAAAACTATAATCATTTTATAAAAAATTTGCTTAAGATTAAAAAAGAGCTAACTTATATTAAAATAAATTCATTTTGATATATGGTTGGCTCTTTTTCTTATGTGGTGAAATATAAATAAAGAGTTTACTATATTTGCCATATAATAAATCATGTTATAATAATGATAAAATTTACTCATAAAAAAAGGGAGGTTTATCTTGTCTCACAAAGAAAAAAATTTTAATTTAAAAAGAATAATTATAATACTAGTTTTGTTACTAGTAACTATACCAATCATTACTTTTTTTGCTATCCAATCTACAACAAAGCAAAAAAAAGAAACTTCAACAGCTCAAAGCAATGCCAACAACGGGATTACAAATATTTTATTGCTAGGGACTGATGGTAGAGAAAATGAAGGTAGCTTTAGATCTGACTGCATGATTATTGCAACTCTAGATATGAAACATAATAGTATAAAACTAACTTCACTTGCTCGTGATACATATGTTGATATTCCAGGTGTCGGAAAAGGGAAGTTAAATGAAGCTTACTTTTGGGGCAAAGAAGAATTGCTTTTTAAAACTATAGAAAAGAATTTTGGAATTGAGTTGTATAAATATATTCAAGTGGATTTTGATAATTTAATGAATATTATATTTGAGTTGGATGGGGTCACAGTAAGTGTAGAAGAACATGAGCTGGATGCCGTAAATGCCCTAATTCCAGCATCTTATGAGAGTTGTACATATGAAAACAAAGGTGAAATGAAACTTCTAACTTCAACAGGTAGACAAAAACTAAATGGATACCAAGCCATTGCCTATACTAGAATTAGATATTCGGACAACGCTATAAATAGAGATAGTAGACAAAGAGAAGTATTAATGTCAGTTCTTAGGGATATAAAAAACGAATCACTTTCCAGTTCCCAAGAGCTTCTTAATAAACTTTCTCCATATTACTCAACAAACATTACTTCTTCACAAGTTCTTGATATGGCTGCCAATGCCTATTCTACTGGAGCTATTAAAAATATTAAACAAGGTCAATTCCCTATTGTTGATGATGTACATGTTAAAGGTGGAACTTATAAAGATGCTGGCTGGGTTTGGTTATACGATTTGAACTCTGTGAGTGTGTTACATGATTTTATTTATCATGATATTGATATGAAGGATAATGAATATTTAAAAGATGATAGTAACATAAAGCTAAATTACTAGTTATATAAATTTCAGACTCAATCAGACTTAAGTGCTTTTTCATAAGTCAGGTAGATAACATTAATCTACCTGACTTTTTTTATAAGAGAATTTATATTAAATATAACATGCCTTATAGGCCTACACATTTGCCATATTTTTATTATATTTTTATAAATTATGTTGTCACATGATATTTCTTTGTTATCCCTTATAATTTTGCAACAAATTCCTATAACTTGATTCTTTCTTACAATTTCGGTCCACTGCTGTGCGTCTCCATTTATAATAAAGGTATCTTGATCTATGATTTTCATTACTCTATGTAATACATACTGACCACTTTGCCTTTGTATAAATATTATTTCACCTTTCTTTATTGGCCTATTATCAATAGATGTTAAAATCACACTGTCACGAAGGTGCTTTAAAATCGGTGTCATGGAGTAACCTGTTACTCTTAGTTTACACTGACCACCATTATTTATTATTTCTTCCATTATAGGTACAATTTCTTTGCCATCTCTAGAATTAAATTTACTAGTATTCATCCTCTTCACCTTGTTTTATAGTCTCATATTAGTTTATATTCTTTTAATAAATCTATTCTTCTGTTGCCTACAGCAATGGTCTCTTTTGCAGTTGCTCCCACACTAGACAAACTATCTCTTTCCTTTGTATAGGTAAAAATCCTACTACCCCATGCCACTGGTAGCAATATAGGGTATTTTTCTAAGTATTTATATCGCCCTTTTAAAGTCTCTGCTTTTGGGAATATTGCTGCCAAGTTTGATTTTATTTTTGATTTTGATTCTTTATTTAGGGCATCTAAGGACATATTTGCTGCATTTAGTCTTGCTTGTGTGCTAGCTCCATAAACTCCACCCTCCATTATGTCCTCTAGCAAGTCTTTTGTGTTTATGTAATATGTATTTTTGTTCTTTGGATAAATTATTTTATTTTCATCAAGACCAAGGTAATCTATAGCTATTTGAAGTAGGTTGACTACTAAAGTATCATAGCCTAGATCGATTATTTCTTTCCATATATAGTCCCAGTTAATAATTTCATGATGTTTGTTGATGTACATGGATATGTCACAAATCTGTCTAATTCCAGTACCACATGATACAAAGTGCTTGATTGCATGGCAGATGATGTATAGAAAATGCTTATCTATGGAAAAAGTGTGCAAATCTACGTTGTTAATGTTTATAGTATCTATATCTTGGAAAACTGTGGCAAAGATTTCTTCCATTTTTTTATTAATAGTTGATTGTTCTCCAAATAAAGTTGTGTGTAGTTCTAGATGAAGTCCTGTTTTTTTACAGAAATAGTGATAAACATTAGCTTCTTCTTCATCAGATAAACCTCTTTCCATGTCATTTTCTTCTAATATTTTTATTGCTTTTTTTAAATCTTTTTTTTCTATTAATAAATCCTCATCTCCAGATATTCGCTCATCTGGGATTGGATATAGCTCTCTTAATATAATTCCTTTGAATACAAGAATTTTAAGTCCTGCTTTGTTTAATTCTTTGTATAGTTGTAAAAATCTATCACTTCTTTGAATTTGACTGTAGATGATTTGCATGGATGTAGTTTTGAAGTGTTTTTGAAAGTCTTGTTCTGTTTTTTTGAATGATTCTGTTTTGTATGATGATTCATATATTAGTGGCATTACTTTGTGTATGGATGCTAGTTTGAGTGTTTCATGCCAGTTTGGTGATATTTGTATTGGTGTTTTTTGGTTTTGTATTGTTGATTTTAGTAGTTGTAAAAAATCTTTGTGTATTTTGTTCATATTTCTCCCTCTTGAAGGGGTAACATTTTTGTGACCCCACTTTGTATATGTGTAAATTTTTGATTTTTGTGATTCTACTTAGTTAAATTATAACACTATAAAAGGACAATTTTCATTGCCCTTTTTAAAATATTTTTTTATATTATATCTGCTTCTCTAAGTTTTCCTAAAAATTCATCTAAATCTGATTTTGCTATTTCTTTTTTAACTTCATATTCATCTAATATCTTACTTAACAAATCTTCTTCATCCTTAGATGATTCGTAATTTTGCCAAATAAATCTTCCTATTTCATTAATAGTAATTATTCCATTAAAATGGTTATTACTTTCTCCTACAGGAATTAATATAGTTTCCCCTACTATTTCTCTTAACATAAATTCTTTTTTTAATTTCATATTATCTTCTCCCAAGTAAATTATCTCTATTTATAATTTCTTCATATAATCTTTTAGTTTCTTTTATTATCTCTTCTGTCATATTACACATGTATATAGATTTTTTACTAGTATCCCCTTCTTCTGTAGCACTAGTGGCTGCACAACTATGACATATATGTCTATTTTTACAGCTTCTACACTCTATTGGTAATCTTATTTTTGATGTATCATAAACTATTTTTTCCCATGCATTTTTAAAACCTATTTCAAAAGGATAGCAAACTGGTTCATTCATCATTCCACAAGGCATCATTTTCCCGTCCCAACTAATCCAAAAAGTACTTACCCCTGCTCTACATTTCATAGACTCACCTTCAATATCCATACATTCATCTATTAAGCTGTCATTTGTTAATATACCTTCTTCTAAGTTCTTTGCATAATCTATAAATTTTTTATCATCCATTCTACATCTTTTTATTTTTACAGAATTTATTGCAGCTTCCTTCGCTGTAAATCTATCATTTTTGCCTACTGATGTTTCATCTCGTCTTACAGGTGGGTACATATAACTTGTTGCTTGAACTTGTAATCTATGTTTTTTACCAAACTCCATAATTGCCTCTAAATCATTTTCATTATCAGGTGTTATACTAGCATTTATCTTAACTGGTATAGATGCCTCTTGTAAGAGCTTTATTCCCCTTACAGCTTGATCAAATCCATTTTCATTATTACAAAGTCTTTTATATGTTTCATTTGAAGCACCGTATAATGTAACATTAATTTTCATAGGTCTATACTTAGAAAGCCACTGAATATCTTCTTTTTTTATCAAAGTTGCATTACTATTTATAGAAATTACAAATCCCATATTATATAATTTTATATATAACTCCTTAAAATCCTTTTGTAAAAATGGTTCTCCACCTGTTATTAAAATAAAAAGTGTTCCTAATTCCTTAGCTTGACTTGCAAGTTCAATCCATTCATTTACAGATCTTTGTCTCCCACTCTTATTCATTTCTTCTTTTGTCATTCTTATGTAACACATTTTACAATCCATATTACAAAGAGGAGAAATTTCAAATGCTCCACTTAATGGAACTTTTTCTATACTAGCCTTTCTAAATAAATATCTCGATATTTGTGGTCTAACTATTTCATCTTTCATTCTTATTTATGTCCCCCAATTTATTCTTTAGTAAATCAACCGCATCTCTATCAGGTCTGCAAGATAACATATATACGTCCACGCTATCTAACATATCCATGATTAAATTTATAATAGTATTAATAAAATCCCTATTCCAACTATTTATAGTAGTTTCACTATAAATATATTTAAATCCTTCTAATGTACTTAATTTTTTTATAGAATTTTCTTTTGATTGTTTTAGTATTACAATAGCTTCAAGTGGTGTAGTTACATTTTTATAAATTCTAGATGAACCTGCAAATGGTAAACCATATGCACACCAAGTACCATTATTTTTATTAATAGCAGTTCTATCTCCATTAATAATCTCTGCTTTTTCATACTGCTCCCAAAGGCTCGCTTGTGTTGATTTTCCAACTCCTGATGGTGCTGAAAATAATATTCCTTTATCTTTATATTTTATATAAGATGAATGAAGTATAAATGTATTTGCTTTATATAAAATATGTTCAAATGCAATTCTTTCAAATATATTATATGTATTTTTAAGCGATTGTTTTGCATGTGTATAATAATGATACTCATAATAACTATTACTATCACTAAGTTCAAATAAACAGCCATAACATCTATTTCTAGTCAATCCAGTGAATTCCCTTATAAGACCTTTATCCCCTTGGTATATTCTTATATAATTCTTATCATATAAAATTGGATAATTAAATTTATATGGTATTTCTTTTTCTATAAATTTAACTTTTATATCATAACTTTTGCTTTTTTCTTCAAAGTCATCAAAATTTCTATCGTGTTCGTACTGAAAGTCACTTTGTATTAAAATTTTTTTTCCGATTATATTGTATATATTTTTCATATGATTCTCCTGATTTGATATGGAAAAAGCCATGTCTATAAAGACATGACTTCCTCTGAATTTTATGACCAGAAATACCCCTCGGTTTCAACATAAGTATCAGTACATTCTATATATCCTGGATCTCCTATCTCACAAGCATCATCGGTAAAGTATCCCTGCCATTCAAGTACACACATTGAGTCATGAAATGTAGTTATTAAAGTATTATCACCTTCGATACAAGGACCAGCAATGCTTTCATTTAGTTGAAAATTTTGTACTCTTATCTCTGGTTTCTTATATTCTTTTTTCATTTTTTGCCCCCCTTCTTATTGTAATATATCTTCGTTATTATTAACTATAATTAGTAAATTAATTTTAACTTAGTTAAAGCAACTAATTTATTTGTATTATTAGTTATTACCAATTGTCCATTATCATTAAATAATACAGTATAATACATATCTGTTGATGATTTTAATGTTATATCTTTACTATTAACAGATAGTTTTCCATATTCACTACCACCAGTTATATTTGATGGTACTGATGCATCTATTCTTGCACCAAGATCCACTTTAGTAGGTATATTACTTTTATCTTTTAAGCTAATAGTTATACTTTGTTCTGGTGCTAAAACAACTTCTGTCTTACGACCATATGTAGTATATTTAGCTAGATTATCTGAATTACTTATATCAACTATTTGTGCTGGATTACCTGTATATGCATCTATAAATACATTTCCTATCACCGTAAATAAATTAGGTGTCAAACTTTCTTCTCTTATAGAAACAAACTTAGCATCTGCTTCATTATCAACATCTACGCCTATTTCATCTTTATTAACTTTTACAGAATTGTATATGCGTATAGCATCTAAATAGAATACTTCATTTTTAGGAACTATAATTTCTACTTTATATGTTTGTGATGTTTCTCCTACAAACGTAACTACTGGTACTTGATAAGCTTCACCTGAGTTATACTTAGTATTTATAGTTTTATTAAATACTCTTGTTCCAGATTCATCATACACTCTAAACGTTAATTTTCCTGTAGATCCACTAGTATAAGAGTATAAATCTAATCCTTGTCCTGTGAATGTAAAATCTGCTTTAACAGATTTTGTTGATTTAGGTACATAGTGAATAGTTCCACCACTATATTCTAATTCAGAATCTGATTTATCGTAGTTTGAATCATATCCTAGACTTCCATCACCTTTTATTTCATTTACACTATTTCTACCTATAACGTCCCAACCTTCACCATACTTTATAAGAGTATTTCCATCTTCATCACTAAAATCATCTTCATAGTATATACTTGATGCAGGTACCATAGAAACTTTTTTGTCTACTTTATCTTTATCTGTAAATGTTTCATTAAATATAAATTGATCTATATTATCCATAAATTTAGTCAATTTATATGTTATCGACTTATCGCTATTAAATGTCATTGTTCCATAATTTCCTGTTGCTTTATTATTTGTAGCATTTTTTAATACGATTTGTGCATTTTGTTCTGCAGTTGTAAATACATCGTCTGCACTATATGTTACAGGTTTACCGAAATCTATTACAAATGCTTTTGATGGTGCACTATAAACATCTATAGTAACTTTTGTTGGTCTTGATTTCAATTCAGTTTGACCATTTATAGCAAAGTTATCACCTTTTTTAGTTATATTTGCTTTTACAACATAATATAACTCTTTAGTTCCTTCCGTTTGAGAAGTAAATACAAGTTTTCCATCTTCTATTGTTGCTGTAAAATCACCTGTATAGTTTATTTCATTACCATCTTTATCTGTTAAAACTATTGTATAGTCAGAAACTGTATATCCATCTACTGTTAATTTAGTAAAATGATCATTCTCTCTTATATTAACAGTAATTGTTGTACCTACTGTAGTACTATCACTATCATCTACAGTTTTAGGATATAGCCCTGCCACTGGTTTAGCAAAAGTTAAAGCATTATCTCCTTCGAATGTTGTTCCATCATATAGTATTCCTGAGTATGTTGCATAATCATTTGTATAAGCTGCTCCATATCCATTTCCAGTATATTTAACAGTAAATTTTAATTCTTTTTTCTCTTCACCTGATGGTATACCTTCAAAAGTTATAGTCTTTCCATCTTCACTTATTTTATATCCTGCTTCTTGTAATGCTTTTTTACTATCCTCAGTAAGTTCAAATCCTTCTGGTATTTTGTCTACTACTGTGCCCGTTGCTAAAACTAATATTTTGTTAGCTATATTTGTGTATATTTCTTTTATTTTATCTCCTGCACCAGCAGATTCTGTTATTGGATAATATTTAGTTGAATATGCAGCCCCAATATTTGTATATGTTTTCTTATTCCAATTAGTTGTTTTTACATTATAAGAAGCATCATCTGCTAAAAGTTTATTAGCCATTGTTAAGTTATTACTAAGATTGCTATATCCAGTCAATAACCCAACTGTATATATATCATTTCCAGCATTTTTTAATTCATTAGCTGCAGTTACTGCTTGATTAAAATCAGCATCAGCTGTAGAACTCCCACTACCAGATACATCTGTTCCATTACATCTATATGTAGGAACGCCATCTGTCATAAATATAACTACACTTGTTGCATCTGCTCTATTCCTAGTTTCAGTTACTGCTTTAGCAGTTCTAAATCCAGCTTCTGTATTAGTTCCTCCAGAATCATTAGATATACCTCCAGGTTTGAAACTATTGCTATCTATTACATTCTTAGCAGTACTTCTTGAAACAGTATAATATTGAGAAGTAGAAGTAGAACCATATTTGTCCCACTTACTAGTATCAAAATTATAAGCATATCCATATTTACCATATGCCACTATAGATACTCTAACATTACTCGTCCCACTTGCTGGAAGTACAGTTTCTATAAACTCTTTAGCAGCATCTTTTGTAATCATTAATCTACTATTATCATTCATACTATTAGATAAATCCACTACCAATGTAATATCTAGTGGAGCACCTTGAGTAACTTTTTTTCCTTTTACTCCTAGAGTAATATCAAATAATTGATTCCCTTCTTCATCAATTCCTTTATCAGTAGCAGTCTTCGTAAGCTTTATATCATCTACAGTACCACTACTATCTGATTGTGCTGTGCTCTCCGATGTTGTAGTGCTATTTGTAACTTTATCACTACTACTAGAATCTTTGTTACTACTTGATCCTTTGATACTATTAAGCCAACTGCTTATAGTACTTCCTAAACTTCGAGAAGCTGCATAAGAAGCGTTTGCTGGTGCCATTCCAATCACAAGCATCAGCGATAGCATTATACAAAGGATTTTTGAGACTTTTCCTTTTCCCATATTTTTTCCCCCTTTTAACATATTTTATAAAATTAATTCTTAAAAATGTAACTTTGCCCCAAGTTTAATCAGCTATAAAAATATATATGATTACGTCACATCTTAAAAAATAATTTTCCCCATAATTATGTACTAATTTTCTGTATCTACCATAACAATTTCACTGTTAGATTTTGAAAAATGACTTGTATTTGCTGTATATGACTTATCTTTTTTTACATCTTCAAATTTCGCTCTATATGTTATTCCCCCTAAATAAGAGCTTCCTTTTGTATTCTTATAATAAACATATACCGTTCCTAAATCTTTTCCTGAAATATTTTTAATTGTTATATCAGAACCTTCTGTAGATACTTTAACTTTTTTTGAACTCATTGGAAGTTTTTCTACTGCTGCATAGGTTGCATCTTCATACTTATAATTATCCCCAGAATTATAAGGTACGCTTCCAGTTAACTCTATTACTGTGGCAGTTTTTCCAGCAGGTAAGTTTGTTAACTTAAATACTGCTGTCTCCTTACCATTTACTTTTAATTTTATTTCTCCATATTGTAAATCTTTTTTAGAAGTATTTTTAACTTCTAATGCTAAGATATTATTTACTTTTTTATTGCTTCCATCTTCGACAAATGTTCCTGAAAATCCACCTATTTTAGATATTCTCATTCCTGTTACTGAAACATTATACGGTGTATTTATGCTAGTGTTAGATGCGTTATTTGAGCTTGAGTTTTCATTTTTATTATCTTTGTTATTGAATACACCATCATTTGTATTTTCTGTATCTTCATCTTGTGATAAATTAGAACTTAAACTGTTATTTGATTTATTAGATTCACTATTATTAGATTGACTACTTTCTTCTTTGTTTGTATCCCTATCATTATTACTGCTTTCTCTATTAGAAGAATTCGTAGCAACCTGCTTTTCCGTAGCATTTCCCCCACTACTGTATGTCCAAATCTTAACTCCTCCAATACCAAAAGCTATAACTACTAATATTCCTATTATTATTTTTTTATTCATGACTCCCCCTCCCCATATATAGTCGCCATTATAATTAATTAGAAAATACTAATATAATAAATTATACCACATTTTACCATTCTAGAAACTCCTATATGTACATAATTTCGTACTTATTTAAAAAACTTACTTTATATATGTATACAAAAATTTTATTTGTTAATTACTTTCAATTGTTTATAATAGAATCTTCTATTTCCACAAAATTACCTCATCAAAACTGAAGCAACCCTTCTTCTAAAAATCCTTTATCAATCTCTCAACTTCCATACAATCAATCTCTGCCACACTACCTCTGTCAATCTTATAAACCCTGTTACACATGCTCAACACACTCGGTCTATGAGTAGTAACAATACAAGTCCTTGCATACCCCATATCCATAATATTTCTCAAGACTTCCCTCTCTGTATAAACATCTAGCGCAGAAGTAGCCTCATCTAGCAACAATATAGGACTTCTTCTAAGCAAAGCTCTAGCGATAGACAACCTCTGAGCCTGTCCTTCAGAAAATCCTCCACCTCTCTCACCAACTTTACTCTCCAATCCCTCTGGCAACTGCTTCACAAAATCCCATGCACAAGCAGCCTTCAATGCCTCAACAATCTCATCATCAGTTGCATTTTCTTTTACCATTCTCATATTGTCACCTATAGTTCCAGAGAATATGGTATTTCCCTGTGGTACATAAGCAAAAAATCTTCTCGTATTTGCAGAAATCTTACACTCCACACCAAAAGCACCCCTCACCACTGCCTTGCCTTTTTTAGCATTAATAAGCCCCAACAACAATCTCACCATGGTAGTCTTTCCTTCACCAGAAGGTCCAACTAATGCCACTATTTCTCCTGGGTTAGCTTCTACATGAGCATCTTCAAATACAACTTTATTTTCATCATAATTATACATAACATCTTCCAACTTCACTGAAAGACCCTTATCCAAACCTCCTTTTTCCACTGACTTAACCTTCTCATCATCTATTTTCTCTTCATGAGGCAAATCAAAAAACGCCATCAATCTTCCTGCTGAAGTAGTTGCTGAAATTGCAGAAGGCACCAATCCAACTAGTGCTGAAAAAGTACCTGTCAAAGATCCTGACAACTGTAAAAATAAAGTCATGGTACCATAGGTAATAGCTCCACTCCAAAGTCTATACACTCCCCATCCAAAACATGAATAAGAAACCATCATCCCCACCAAGGACATAAAAGAAGAAGTGTATATGGAAAATTTATTGTAATCCATATATACATCTTTGTATTTTTCCTGCATATCTATCATTCTTCTACTAAAAAGTTCAATCAAATCAAATGATTTAATTGACTGTATATTTTGAAATGATTCTTCATTAAATGCCATTAAATCACTGGAAACTTCTCTAGTTCTCTTATTATAAAATCTCATTTTTGTCATAAGCATTTTTGAGAAAATTAACATAACTGGTGCACTAAGTAGTGCTAAAGCTGCCATGGTTGGATCATAATACAAAATTATCCACAATGCTCCTAAAAACTGTGCCAACTTTGTAATCAAGCTGGGAACCCATCCTAGAACACTGTTTGATACTGTTCCTACATCTGAGTTCAATCTATTAAGTAAGTCTCCACTATGGAATTTCGTCATAGACAACCAATCAGTGGTCATTATTTTATCATAAACTTCTCTTTGTATTTCATTATTAACTTTTACACTAATTTTTGCTGTGATTCTAGAGGATACAGCTTTGATAATTACACCTAGTATTGCCATTGCTATAATCAGAAACACGATATATCCTATGTTTCTTTTGTCCACCCCTGTTACTGCATCTATAAGGTATTTGGATGCCACACTTCCACCCAAGCTCATGCCAGTTCCTACTACCCCTAATAAAATATAGAAAAGTATGGCTATCTTGTATCTCTTTGCATATTGATACATCCATTTGGTTTCTTCCCACATCTCCTGTATCATACCTTCTTTTATTTTTTTTACTACTTTTTTTATAAAATTCATTGGTCTCTCCCCTGTAATTTTTCCCTTGTATTAATGATTGTATTTTAAAATGATACATTGTCAACAATTTTTCATATTTAAACTATACTTTTATAAAAAACTTGCTTAACTCATGTCGCTTTGCTAAACAATTAAAATAAAAATACCTCAATTTTTGGATTTTAATTCAACAATTGAGGTACTTTACATTTTATATTCTATTTAATTACTCTCTCTTTAATCTTCTCTTCACAACATCAGTAACAATTCTAATCTCGTCCACCTTAAACAGCATAATCAAGCCACCATACACAGCTGCTGCCAAAGTCACAGCCACCATTAATACAATAAACTCCGTTTCCCCACCAGTATGAGTAAACCTAATCATATAATGATAAGAATAATAAGCCACAGCACCCATAATCAGTGAAGCCACCAAGCTTTTCGCTGTTGCCCTCACAATCTTGTCCTGTCCAAAGTATCCAATTTTCTTTTTTAAACTTCTAAACAACAACATAATACAAGCCATGGAAGACAAACTAGTAGCCAAAGTCAGTCCTGCCAGTCCCCAAAACTTGATAAACACCACGTCCATAATCATATTCATAGCCATGGCAATTACACCATTGACCATAGGTGTCTTCGTATCTTGCAGAGAATAAAAAATCTTGCCCAGCACATCTCTCAATCCATAAGCCACCATTCCTATGGAATACATGGCAAGAGCCAACGCAGTCAAGTAAGTTGCATTTGTGCCAAATGCCCCTCTTTCAAACAACACTCTAACAATAGGCAATGCTAGCACTATAGTTCCCACAGTTATAGGTAAAACTAAAATTATGACACAGTTTATGCTCTTAATAACAGAAGAAGTAAATCTCTCCTTGTTATTTTCACTAGATAGTTGTGACAAAATTGGATAAATCACCGATGAAATTGATGTTATAAAAATAGCTATAACAAATGATGTCAGCTTATTTGAATAATTCAGTGCAGACACTGTCCCCACTGGTAAAGTAGATGCCAAAGTTCTATCTACCAAAGTATTCACCTGATTTACTGCCACTCCGATTAACACAGGCATAATCAGCCAAGCCATCTTTTTAATATATTTATCTTTTATATTAATAATTGGTACATACTTATATCCTGCCTTAATTGCATAAGGTAGCTGAAATAAAAACTCACTTGCCATTCCAATCAAAGTCCCCCAAATCATTAAATAAGGACCATGCTTGATGCTAAGTAAGGTTGCCACAATTATAATCACATTCTTTGGCACACTACTAAGACCTGGCATAATAAAATCATTTTTTATTTGTAAATAAGAAGTCATAACATAACTAAGCCCTGTGAACACAATTCCCAAGATAGTTATTCTAGTAAAATTAATTGCAACTTCCAGTGCCTTTCCCTCATATCCCACAGCAAACACATTTACAATTTGCTCTGTGAATATAAATCCAAGTATTGAAAGGACTATACAGGCAATCACAACCAAGTTAAACACGTTATTTATAAATTTAAGAGATTTTTCTTCTCCTTCCACACTATGTACTTCCATATACATGGGAATAAGCACCGTTGCTAGAGTGCTACCTATTATGGCAAAAATAACCTGTGGTATATTCATAGCTGTTACATAGGCATCACTGTAAATACTTGTTCCATACCCAGCAGCAAGGACTAATTCTCTCCCAAATCCCAGTATTTTTGCTATTATTGTGGCCACCATAAGTCCAAAAGTGGCTCTCGCTAATTTGCTCATAATTTTGCTCCTTTATAATAAATAAGTTAACTAGCTTATAATTTACTTTCACATATATTACATTATAGTATTTTTTGTAAAAATTTAATACGATATCATAACATATTTTTTCTTTATTTAATAATTTTTAAAATGCTTATATATATAATAAAATTGTTCACATATAAAAATACCCCAATCATTAGATTTTTGGTCCAACAATTGAGGTTCACTATATTGTGTTTTGCTATATTTTTATATATTATGGCAATAAACTATATGACCATCTTCATATGTTTTTGCCTTTGGTTCTTCTTTTTCACATATTTCTGTACAGAGCTTGCATCTAGTTCTAAATCTACATCCTGAAGGAGGATTTAAAGGATTTGGCACATCCCCTTCTAATATTTCTTCTTCTATTTCATCATCTATAGAAGGAATACTACTAAGCAGTGCTTTTGTATATGGGTGTTTTGGTGTTCTATAAATATCTTCACTATTGCCAATCTCAACTATTTTACCTAAATACATTACACATACTCTGTCAGAAATATGCCTAACCATAGATAAGTCATGAGCAATAAAAAGATATGTTACACCAAATTCTTTTTGTAAATCTTCTAATAAATTTATTACTTGAGCTTGAATAGACACATCTAAAGCAGATATAGGTTCATCACAGAAAATAAATTCTGGCTTAACAGATAATGCCCTTGCTATACCTATTCTTTGTCTTTGTCCTCCACTAAATTCATGAGGATATTTTGTAGCACAATCTCTAGATAGTCCTACTTTTTCTAACATTTCATAAACTATTTCATTCTTTTCTTCACTACTAAAATCAGTATGAATATCTAAAGGCTCTCTAATTATATCTTTTACCATCATATTTGGATTTAAAGATGCATAAGGATCTTGAAAAATAGTTTGGATTCTTTTTCTAAAAGATTTCAATTCTTTCTCACTTTTTTTCCCTATATCTTCACCATCAAATAAAATTTCACCTTCAGTTACATCATAAAGTCTTATTAGAGTTCTTCCTAAAGTAGATTTACCACATCCACTTTCTCCCACTAAACCTAGTGTTTCACCCTTTTTTATATAAAAACTTACATCATCCACAGCCTTTACTTCTTTAACACTTTTCTTAAGAATACCGCTATGTTGTGTAAAATATTTTTTTAAGTTCTTAACTTCTACTAAATTCATTCTACTCATCCTCACTTACTAAAGCACAGTTTACTTCATGTGTTTCACTTAATACTTTTGTTGTAATGGTATTTTTGCAAACATCTCTTTTTTCATCACACCTATCATAAAATGGACATCCACTTTGTGGATTAAGTAAACTTGGTGGTGCTCCTTGTATTGGTACTAATCTTTCTTTTTCACAGTTATTACGTTTTGGTATGGATTTTAATAGACCTATTGTATATGGATGTTTGGCATTGCTAAATATTTCTGCTACAGTTCCAGTCTCCATAATTTGCCCACCATACATTACAATAACTTTATCACAAGTATTATAAACTACTCCCAAATCGTGAGTTATTAGTATAGTTGAATTTTCATTTTCACTATTTAATTTCTTTATTAATCTTAAAATTTGTGCTTGTATAGTTACATCCAGCGCTGTAGTTGGCTCATCTGCAATTAATAATCTTGGTGATGAACTCATAGCCATAGCAATACAAACTCTTTGTCTCATACCACCACTAAATTCATGAGGATAATTATCTACTCTTACTTCTGGTGATGGTATTCCAACCATTTTTAGTAATTCTATTGCTTTTTCTCTAGCTTCATTTTTGTTAAGATTTTGGTGTCTTATTAGAATCTCACTTATTTGTTTACCTACTTTTATAAGAGGATTTAGGGCCGTCATCGGATCTTGAAATACCATAGAAATTTCATTCCCTCTTATTTTTCTCATTTCCTTCTCATCAAGTTTAGCTAAGTCTTTTCCTTCAAACAATATTTCTCCGTCCACTATTTTGCCTGGATGACTTATCAAACCCATTATAGATTTTGAGGTTATACTTTTTCCGCTACCACTCTCCCCTACTAACCCAACTATCTCTTTTCTACCAACTTTAAAACTAACATTCCTTACTGCTTGTACTTCCCCCTTTTTTGTAAAGAATGATGTTCTTAAATTATTTACTTCTAATATATTACTCATTCTGTCCACCTACCTATCATTAGCCTTCGCTTCAAATGTTGATCTTAAAGTATCTCCGATTAAATTAAAGCTTAAAACTGTTAACAAAATAAACATACCTGGGAATATCGCCATATATGGTGCTTGTCCCAAATAAGCTTGGGCATCTTTTAACATACTCCCCCAAGATGCATTTGGTTGTTGTACTCCTAATCCTAAGAAACTAAGTGAAGATTCCATAAGGATTGCATTTGCTATATTTATACTTGAAGCAACTATTATAGTTGGAAGTATACTCGGTATTATATGCTTAAATATTATATTAAAATGACTTTGGCCAACAGACTTAGCATATAATATATATTCTCTTTCCTTTACAGACAAAGTTTCCGCCCTAACTATTCTAGCAATGCTCATCCAACCTAAAAGACCTATTACAAAGATTATGTTTTGAATTCCAGACCCTAAATAAGAATTTATTACTAATATTAAGAAGAAGGTAGGTATACACATTAATATATCTATAAATCTAGTTATAAAACTATCTATTTTTCCACCAAAATAACCACTAATAGTTCCTATTATAGTTCCAAAACCTGTAGAAATTAACATAGATAAGAATCCTACAGTTAAAGAAACCCTTCCACCATATAGTGCTCTTGTAAAATAATCTCTCCCCATATTATCCGTACCAAATAAATTGCTTCCCCCCGGTGATTTGAGACCATTTATTGGATCTATTTTATTAGGATCAAAAGGGCTTAAAAATGCTAATATACAGGCAACACATAATAAACTTATTACTATAAGAGCAAATAAAGCTAATTTATTATCTTTAAAATTATTCTTTAATCTTTCTACCATTTTTCTCGTCCTCCTATTTATGCTTTAATTCGTGGATCTATTAATTCATATAACACATCCGCTAGTAGATTACCTATAATTAATATAAAAGAGGAGAACATGGTAATTCCCATAACTACAGGATAGTCATAACCAAATATAGAATTTACTCCTAATTGTCCCATGCCTGGCCAACCAAAAATAGTCTCTGTTATAAATGCACCTGTTACAAGTTGTGGAAGAGCCATAGCAAAAATTGTTATAACAGGAAGTAAAGTATTTTTAAATACATGTTTAAATAATATATCTTTAGTAGTTGCCCCATAAGCTCGCTGTGTAAGAACGTAATCTTCTTTAAGCTGACTTATAGTACTTGATCTTATATACCTAGTAAACACACAAATATTATAATAACTAAGTATAATCACAGGCATAACCATATGTTTTAGTAAATCCACACTAGTTTCAATACCTGCTGTCCTCATCCCCACACTTGGTAGTAAACCTAATTTCAATGAAAAAGTATATATAAGCATCATTGCAAACCAAAAGCTTGGTATAGATATTCCTAAATATGAAATTACATTTAAAATCTTATCTATAATAGAATCTTTTTTATATCCTGCTATAAGCCCTACTGGTATAGCCACTAATATTGATATTACTAAAGCTGTAACAGTAATTAAAAGTGTATTTGGTAGTCTTTCCATAATAGTTTCAAATACAGGTCTATGACTTATTAGTGAATATCCTAAATTTCCTTGTACTGCATTTATTAGCCATTTAAAGTATTGAACTATTACAGGTTGATCAAGCCCCATACTTATTCTTATTCTTTCTATATCATCTGGACTCATTTGTGGCGTTACATAGGCTTGCAACGGATCACCTGGAGCTAAGTGCATTAGTAAAAATGATACTAATGATATAAAAAATAGCATTGGTATTAAGCCTAATAATCTCTTTATAATTTTATCTTTCATAATACTCTCCCATTTTAATTGTCTAAAAAAATAGCCGTAAAAAAATACGGCTATTTTCCATGTCATATTAGTTTTTTACTTTTATTCCATTTAAATCTCTAAACATAAATATTGGAACTAAATTAGCCTCTTTAACATCATAATTTTTGTCTACTGCAACTATTGATTTAGAATAACAAATTGGATAAAGTGCAACTTCTTCAACTATAGTTTTTTGTATTTCTTTGTATAAATCAGCCCTCTTAGCATCATCAGTTTCTTTTAAAGCTTCTGCAAATTTTTTATCTACTTCTTTATTAGAGTAGCCACCTATATTGTCACTCCCTTTGCTTGTGAAAACAGAAGCATATTCAGCTGGCTCACTTCCCATTACATACCCGTTTAAAGCTAGATCAAATGTTGCATCAGCTCCACTCCATAATTCATTATAGAAAGCACTTTTTTCCATAGGTTTTAATTCTAATTCTATACCAACTTCTTTTAAGTTACTTTGTAAAACTAAAGCTATTTTTTCTTGTTGACTCTTATGAGTACTGTACGCTAATTTTAATTTTAAGTTATCTACTTTTGCTTCTTTTAATAATTCTTTAGCTTTTTCTTTATCTTGCTCATATTTTTCAACATCATCAGTATAAGACATTGTACTTGATGCAAATAGTGAATATGCTTTGTCTGCGTATTCTTCTGATTTATAAGCAGCTGTTATTATTTCATCTTTATTTATTGCATAAGATATAGCTTGTCTTACTTTTTCATCTTTTAAAGATTCATTTACATTTTGCATAAATACTACATTATCTACCATTCCTTCATCAAATGTAACTATATCAACATTACCTTTTCCTTCAACATCTGCTACTTCATCTGGTTGAACATATTTAGCTTGAACTTCGCCATTTTGAAGTGCCATGTTTGCAGAGTTAGAATCAGCTATAACTCTGTATGTAACTGTTTCTAATTCTCCTTTTTCTCCATAGTAATCATCAAATCTTTCTAAAGTTAATAACTCACCTGTTTTATACTCTTTAAATTTGTAAGCACCATTTCCTATAGGCGAATTATTTTTATCACTTTTAGCCATATCTTTTTCACCTTCATATATATGTTTAGGTATTACTCTTATATCACCTAACATACTTTCAAATGAAGTTGATACTGCTGGTAATTTAAATTCTACTGTAGTTTCATCTATTTTTTTAACTTCTACTGCTTTATCTTCTATAATAAATTTTCCTCTACTTATTGACGCTTGACTTTCATCTAGTATGCTATCCATAGTAAATACTAAATCATCTGCTGTTAAAGATTCTCCATCATGCCATTTTAGACCTGACTTTAATTTAACTGTATAAGTTAAAAAGTCTTCTGATGGTTCAACACTATCAGCTAAGTAAAACGTTTTCTCACCCTTTTCATCTACCACATATAAAGGGTTATATAGAGCATTCATTACTGTCATTGAAACTCTATCATTTGCATAAAGTGGATTTAAATTAACTGCATCTCCACCTGCTACTATACTGATACTTGTAATGTTTGAACCTTCTGATGATCCTCCTGAATTAGAGCATCCAACAGATAATAACATAGCTCCTGCTAAACCTATTGCCAATAACCTTCTTTTAAATTTCATAATATTCCTCCAAAATTTCCCCTTAGTTAGATTTTTTCCGACAATATAATTATATTTTTAAAAGCAGTTTATATCAAATCGATTTTTTCTATTCATAATATGCATTTATTATTTTTTTCTATGCATGATTAAATTTAACTATTTCATATTGTGTTTTTTTACATAAAAATAAGGCTGCCTCTTAGTAGCCTTATTTTTTATAAGCTTTACAACCATCACAGCTATAGAATGATTTTTCTTTTAAACTACTTTAGCTGGTTCCATTTTATAATTATATATATAATCTATGGTTTTTCCACTTATACTAACTGCTATCAAAGACCAGAAAATATCATATGTTGATAGATAAGATAAAGAAAGTAAAAGTACCGAAATATCTCCTATGAGATAAACTTTTCCAATAGTCATAGATGTTATTTTAGAAATGATTAGTGCCAATGCATCGTCTCCACCAGCTGCTGCTCCAGCCCTAACTACTATACCCACGCCAACTCCTACAAATAAACCTGCTAGCACTGTACCTAGTAATTTGCTGTCAAACACAGGCACAAGTGGGCCTATACTTTCAAACACTGCATAAAAAACAGAAAAACCTATTGTTGCAATCATTGAGTAAATTAAGAATTTTTTCCCAAAGAATTTGTATCCTATTACAAATAATGAAATGTCTATTATTATATTTGCCACAGATGGATTTATATTAAAGAGATTTTTTAGTAATAATAAAATCCCTAAAACTCCACCTTCCGTTATGTTGTTTTGATAATTTAAATTGTAAACACCAAATGATAAAATTATAGTACCTAATAAAATTAATCCTATTTCTTTTTCCTTGGTCCGCCTATCCATATTAAAACCTTCCCTTTTTTCAAATTTATTAATATTATATGACTTTAAAATGCCTTTGTATAGTCGATTTTCAAGAAGTGAGTATTGTGTAAGGGGTGAGGTTATTTTCATAGTGTATTTTTTTCATTTTTACTTGGTTTTTATTTATTCTCATATATTTAAGTGTTTGTAATGGCTTTGTTGAGATATTTTTTTACAAAAGTTTAGGGTATAGTTTTTTGTAGTTTAGTATATATATTTTCAGGTTTATAAAAATTTTTGTTTTACTTAGTTTTACTAAACTTAATCTTACAGAGAGCAAATTGTAATTTTTTGATCCAACATATGAGTACTATTAATTTGATAGATTTTTATTTTGTTATTTTGATAAATGTAAATTAACTATTTCTGGTGGATTATTAAATCTAGGCAACTTCTGCTTACCTGATCCTAATCCACTAGTTATAAGAACCTTTATCTTATTCAAATCAAAAAATCCCTTATCATACTCTGGAAACCATCCTTGATCTCCGCCATAAAGCCCCCCAACAAAAGGAAGAACAACTTGTCCACCATGATTATGACCACTTACTACTAGGTCTATATCCCATACCTCTGATGCATTCCCAAATATAAAACTATCTGGCCTGTGTGCCATCATGATTTTGTAGTTGGATGTGTTTTGGAATTCTGTTAGAAAATCGTAAACGCCTTCTTCCATTGTATCTTTATCAACATCATTATTATCATTTAATCCAAAAGCATATGAATACATTCCACCTATTCTTATGGTATTTTCATTCACCGTAACATCCTTGTATTCATTATCTAGTACAGTAACTCCTATATCTTCAAGTTCTTTTAATAAGTCAGATGTACCTGATTCTATGTAGTCTATGCCTGTATTTCCCAAGGAATAAAATACTTTATGGTTTTTACAGAGCTGTTTCATAAGACTTGTGACTATTTTACTGTTTTTTGAGTCTTGATTTAGTACATCACCTACTACTAAGATGATGTCTGGTGAAAGTGAGTTTATTTGATTTATTAAGTCTTCGTTGTTTTCTCCTAACTGATTGTCATGAAGATCGGATATTATGACTACATTAATTGAGTTGTTAATTTGATTTGATTTTATATTGTAATCACTTACTGTTATTTTATTATAGGATATGTATACTTTATATGTCACAATTAAACAGATTATCACAAGCAGTAATAATGCAAATACTATTCTTTTTGTTTTTTTACTCATATCATTCTCCCCATTTTTAGTATTCTATCTACTATTTTATACATAAATTTATATTTTTAAATTATGTCATATGATAAAAAAGTTTTCAATTATAATTACTTTTTCATAAATACTAATCATTAATAATAGCCGTATGAGTATCATAACCAACATATCTACCATGTATACTCCTTATAATTTTATTTTCCTCTTATCTATAATTAACTAGTGATTTTTCTCTTGTTTCATACGTTTCAACTTCAATCATATCTAAGTCCTTTAATTGTATATGACCCCATTGTTTACGATTCCATTCAAATACATAGTCATTTAATTTAGAATTAACTACTTCAAATACACATGCTGGATAAACTCCATCAAAATCTCTATATCCACCAAGTTCTCCTATTTCACATAAAACAACTAGTAATTGATATTTTCCTGTAACTAACCTACTTATATCTAGTTCCACTTCGTATGTTGTTTCTGTATCTTTATAACAAGAAAACTTTTTAGAGCATACTGATGCAGCTATTGGAGTATCATCTATAGTTCTAATCTCAAATCTTAATTGAACATCATGTATATCATCATAATTTTTCCAATTTATATTACATCTAAGTTTTTCACCATCTACAAAAATATTATTATCTTTATCTAATAACTCTAAATAATTAAATTTAGCTTGTGGTTCTTTGGGTAAATATCCTTCTCTTTCTTTTTTAAATAAATTATTATACATACTAGATCCTTCACACTTATTATTTAAGTATATACTTATACCCGTTTCTACATTTCCATCATACTTTACAGTACCTTTATCTAACACAACAACCCTATTACATAACTGCTCTATAGTCTGCATATTATGACTTACATATAGTATAGTTCTTCCAGAATGTGCTACATCCAACATCTTATTTATACATTTCTTTTGAAACTTCATATCTCCAACAGCTAAAACTTCATCCATAATAAGTATCTCCGAATCAAGATGAGCTGCCACCGAGAACGCTAGCTTTACAAACATACCAGAAGAGTATCTTTTTACTGGAGTATCAATAAACTTTCTACATTCAGAGAACTCTATGATATCCTCAATCTTAGAGTCAACTTCTTCTTTACTCATACCAAGAATTGCTCCACTAAGGTATACATTCTCTCTTCCTGTAAGCTCTGGATGAAAACCAGTACCAACTTCAAGTAAACTAGAGATACGACCTTTTATTTTTAAACTTCCTTTAGTTGGAGCAGTTACTCTTGATAATATTTTTAATAATGTAGATTTACCAGCTCCATTACCGCCAATAATACCTATAGTATCGCCCTTATTAATTTGTAAATCTACTCCATTAAGAGCCATAAAAGTTTCATTTTTTCCATAAGTCTTAGCCCCTATCTTAGTATTAGGATCTTCCTTTCCTCTAACCTTTGCCCACCAACTTTGTAAATCAGCAGTCAAAGTACCCCCACCTATGGCACCAAGTCTATATTTTTTATGCAAATCTTCTATTTTGATAACTACTTCACTCATATCAAACTCTCCCATCTATTAAACTGTATCCATAAAAGTCTTTTCAACTCTACTAAATAAAACTACTCCTACAAATAAAACTACTAAAGTAGTAATCATACTTATACCTAAATAGGTCCACGGAATTGAACCACTTCCTAAAAACGCATATCTAAACGTCTCTACTATTGGAGAAACTGGGTTCAACATCATTAAAGTTTTTAATTTACCACTTATTTGAGATGCTGGATAAACAACAGGTGTTGCATACATCCAAAGTTGAACACCAAATGTTACCAGAACTGCTAAATCTCTATATCTTGTTGTTAATGATGAAATAATTATTCCAAATCCCAAAGCAAGTGCTGCCAATTGTACTAACAATAATGGTGTTATTAAAATCCATAAGTTAGGCTCTATTGATGATCCTTTTACCATGAAATATGCCATAAACCCTAAAAACATCAAAAATTGTACACCAAAATTTATTAGTCCTGAAATAACTGTTGATATTGGTGTTACTAATCTTGGAAAATAAACCTTCCCAAATATAGCTGCATTACCAGTAAATGTTGATGATGTTTTAGTTAAACATGTAGAAAAATATGTCCACACTGTTGTACCTAACATATAGAATATTATCTGAGGTACTCCATCTGTTGATATATTGGCAATATTTCCAAATACTACTGTAAACATTAACGTTGTTAATAATGGACTTATGATTATCCATAGCGGCCCTAGTATTGTTTGTTTATATAATGTTTTAAAGTCCCTTTTTACAAACATTGATATTAAGTCTTTATATTGTATTAATTCTTTTAAATTTATATCTAACCATCCTGTTTTTGGTTTAATTACCGTTGTCCAATTGTCTTGTTGCATATTCAACCTCCTTTTAGTTATTTTATATTAACTCGTTTAATTATATTTTAATAATTTTACACCTATAATATTAATTCTGCTTTTTATCCACAGAAT
>NZ_JANKBY010000189.1:0-6855 GCF_024621905.1 Terrisporobacter muris | reverse complement strand
AATGGATTTTTAAAAACTGATTATAAACTTAAATTTATAAATTAATAATAAAAAAGGATAATGTTTATAAGCATTATCCCTTTTTTATATTATTCTATTTCGAAGCCAGCATCAATTATGGCTTTTCTAATTCTTTCTATATGATCATGATCAATAGTTTCCAAAGTCATATGAGCATTTAATTTACCAATAGCATTTGTTGCAGATAGATTTGCTGTAATTATATTAGCATCTAATCCACTTAGGACTCTTGTAAGTTCAGCAAGTCCACCTGGTTTGTCTTGTATTTCTGTTTTGAAAGTAAAACGTCTACCACTTTTAATTAATGCTATAACTATTATTTTGTTTAATGTGTTAACATCTATATTACCACCTGAAATTATACAAACAACATTTTCACCAGCTTTTGGTTTATATTTTCCACTTAGAAGTGCTGCAGTGGTTACAGCACCAGAACCTTCTGCCACAACTTTTTGGTTTTCCATTAGGAAAAGCAGTCCCTCTGCTATTTCATCTTCTTCCACAAGAACAACTTCATCTACTAAATCTTTTACTATGCTAAATGTTAACTCTCCAACAGTTTTGACAGAAATACCATCAGCCACAGAAGTAGATTTAAAGGCTGTTGTTACCTTTCCGGCTTTCATTGATTCATGCATAGATGGAATATTTGCTGTTTGCACTCCTATTATCTTTACATTAGGATTAAGTGCTTTTGCAGCCACAGCAACCCCAGCAATTATTCCGCCTCCACCTATTGGACAAAGTATAGTATCTACTTTGTTGTTCATTTGTTCAAAAATTTCTAAACCTATAGTTCCTTGTCCTGCTATGACATACTCATCATTAAATGGATGAAGGAATGTTGCTCCTGTTTCTTTTTGAAGCTCCACAGCCTTTGCATAAGCATCATCGTAAACTAAACCTTCTAGTACCACATTGGCACCATAAGATTTTGTAGCTGTAACTTTTGCAAGAGGTGCAGTTGCAGGCATTACTATAGTTGCTTCTATGTTGTTCATCTTTGCACCAAGTGCCACACCTTGAGCATGGTTACCTGCACTTGATGCTATAACACCACTGGCTTTTTCCTTTTCTGTAAGATTTGCTATTTTGTTACAAGCTCCTCTAACTTTAAATGAACCAGTTTTTTGCAAATTTTCACATTTATAATAAATATTTGCTCCTGTCATTGAACTCAATTTAGCACTTTCCAATATATCCGTCTTTTTTACTATGTCCTTTATGGTTTCTTGAGCTTTTTGAATATCTTGTAGAGATAATTTTGTCACTTTGATTCACTCCCAGCTGTATAAATAATTTATAAAGTATGTTAATTTTAATCATACACATTTATTTTTGCTCTATTTTTAAGTTAATATACTTGTTATAAAATTTATAAATTATTTATTATTTACTTCAACCATGTTCTCCCAATATCTGCTAGGCATCATTCTCTTTTGAAGTCTAGGATTTTTTCTCTCTTCTATATTTACTGATTGGAAATATTGTTTCCATAAGTTTTCGTATTCACCCTTATCATCAGTATTCATTAGAATATTTTTTTGTTCATTTGATAAACTACTTAAATAGTAATCTTTTTTATCATAAACAATTGCAATATCTCTTTTTATATCATGAATTATAAAATATTCATTACTTAGTCTATTTTTAAAATGACCTGCCAATATTGGTAAAATATTAAAATCCGGATTTATTGCAGCATATAAAATATTATTTATTTCTTTAAATCTAACAAATCCTGTAAATCTATGTTCTTCATAGTATACCTTTTTACTTATTTTATCCATATCTAAAACTATGTCATTATTTTTATGTAAATCAATATTTTTACCTAGTTTGAATCCCATTCGTACATATAAATAAATCATATTAGAACTTTCTTTAAGTTCTGATAAAAAGACGTAATATATTTTATTTAATGATTCTTTTGAAATTTTATTTTTTATAGCATTATAAACTTTTTCAAATTTAATACTATCACTTTTTATTATAATAACTTCATCAATTAAATTTTGCTCATATACTATTTTACTATATATTTTATCTGGCTTAACACTAGAGTAATAAGCTTCATAAATAGCTGATAGTAATCCTTCAAAAGTTGGTTCGTGTAAAAATACTTTCATATATACCTCCTACAATTGTCCTGTTATGGAAGTAAATATATCGTCCACCTTTGTTAGTGCTGGAGAAGTGGAAAGTACAGGCAAATCAAAAAAATTAAGTTGCTCTCCTTGACTTTCTAATATATTTAAATCCTCCTTAGGAGTCAATCTATTTCTTATAAGTGATTCATCGAAGGACACATCTCCGTAATATTTTCCATTACAAGTTATAAAATACTGGGCTCTTTTTAGCACAACCCCTATTTTTCGCAAATCCTCAAAAATAATATTTGAAACTCTGCGAACTGCCATTATCCTTTGCACTGATTTTCCACCTATACCAGGAATTCTAAGCAACATCTCACGCGGTGCTTTATTTATTTCCAGTGGGAATATATGCATATTTTGCAAAGCCCAGTTTGTTTTTGGATCAAAATTTATATCAAAGTTTGGGTTATTCTCACTTAATAATTCCTTTGCATTAAATCCATAAAATCTAAGTAACCAATCTGCTTGGTATAATCTATGCTCCCTAAGTGTAGGTGGATTTTTGATTTCTGGTAGTCTTTTGTCATTTGTTACAGGTACAAAAGCTGAGTAGTACACTCTTTTTAAATTCATTTTCTTATATAAACTTTCACTTAAGGTTAGTATTTTCAGGTCGCTTTCTGGTGATGCACCAACAATTAGCTGAGTGCTTTGCCCTCCTGGTACAAAACTTGGAGCAGTTTTAAAAGATTTTCTTTCATTTTTATTTTGTATAATACCATTACTAATATGTTTCATAGGCAAAAGTATTTTATTTCTATCTTTGTCTGGTGCTAAAATCTTTAGACTTTCTTGAGATGGAAGTTCTATATTTACACTCATTCTGTCTACAAGAAGTCCTGTTTTATTTATTAAATCTTGGTCTGCACCTGGTATCGCTTTTAAATGTATATATCCATTGAAATTATGTTCATTCCTAAGTTTATAAACAGTTTGATATAGTTTCTCCATGGTGAAGTTTGCATTTTTCACTATGGCTGAACTTAAAAACAAACCTTCAATATAGTTTCTTTTATAAAAATTTATGGTTATATCACATATTTCATCAGGCGTGAAAGTGGCTCTTGGAAAATCGTTGGAAGTTCTGCTTACACAGTAACTACAATCATAGATGCACACATTACTCATAAGAATTTTAAGTAGTGATACACATCTTCCATCTGGCGTAAACGAATGACAAATACCTCCAATAGATGCATTTCCTATACCACCTTTTTTATTTTTTCTATTGCTACCACTTGATGAACATGATACATCGTATTTTGCTGCTGATGATAATATTTCCAGTTTTCTTTGTAAATCCAAAACTTCACCTCCTATGTAATCTTTTACTTTAATTTTAATAAGATATATTAAGTATTTAGTCTTTATAATAAATAATTTCATAATTAAGAACGTATGTTCTTTGATTTAATTATAGGCATTTTTTATGAATTTTACAATGGTAATATGTGATAATTTATTTTTATATTAAAAAAGCAACTACTTTAGAAATTAATATCTAAGGTAATTGCCTTTATTTTTCTATATCTTATTTATATTATAAAATCTTCGTCTTCTAACTCTTCATAGATACCCTTTTGATATCCGTTTCCTTTTGTAGAGAAGAAATCATGAGTTTTTGTTTCTGTGCTTAATCCATTTAGTACTATTGGATTAATGTCTTTAACTTCATAGTAATCTTCAAATCCTAAGTTTTCTAAAGCTCTATTAGCATTGTATTGCAAGAAGTTAATTACCTCTTCCTCAAGTCCACTTTCATTGTAAATTAGCTTCGTGTATTTTATCTCATTTTCCATAAGATTATTGAATATTTCATACATTTTATTTTTTAATTCTTTTCTTTCTTCTTCATTGAATTTTTCAAACTTCTCCTGTGCTAAAAGCCCTATATACTTTCCATGAAGTGATTCATCCCTTAAAATAAGAGAAATTATCTCACCACTTGCCACCATTTTACCTTGTCCTGCAAGGAATAGCGGATAAAAGAATCCTGAGTAAAATAAAAAACTTTCTAAAAATACGCTTGTTACCATAGATAAATATAAACTTTTTTCGTCAGTTGTATTTTCATATTGCTGAAGTATTAAATCAGCTTTTCTTTGAAGAGTTTCTTCACTTTCTATCCAATCAAATAGTTCATCTATCTCTCTATTTGAAAGTAGTGTTGTAAATATGGATGAATAACTTTTAGCATGAATTTCTTCCATAGTTCCCATAAATGAAAGTACAGCCTTTCTTTGAAGATTATCAGTTAAGCTCATCATTGAAGGTATACCATTATTCCCTTGTTTTGTATCTAGTAATGTTAATCCTGCTAAAACTTTTTTATATAAGATTTTTTCATTTTCTTTAAGTTCATTCCAAACTTTTAAATCCTTTGATACTGAAATTTCTTCTGGAAGCCAAAACTGTTTTACGTTTTGATCCCAAAATGCTTGTGTAAAATTATCATCTTCTTTATTCCAGTTTACTGCTTTGTGTATTTTATTTAAACTAAATGTCATAACTTTCTCTCCCTATACTGAACACATAAGACACTCATTATCATCTCTTGTCATCTTTGTTCTTGTGTAATATAAACTTTTTAATCCTTTTTTATAAGCATAAATATAATATCTTGCTATATCCCTAGTTGTTTTATCATCTGTTACAAATAATGTTGTTGATATACCTTGATCCACATGCTGCTGCGCAGTAGCAACTATGTCTATTACTTTTCTCATATCCATTCTATAACCTGATTGATAATAAAGCATATTTTCATTAGTTAAAAATGGCATAGGATAAATTGTTGTAGAATCACCATAAGTTCTTACTTCTACTGGTTCTGTTATTGGCATTATACTAGATGTGGCATTTTGCACATAACTTATACTTTGTGTTGGTGCTATAGCTGTTAAGTATGCATTGTATATTCCATTTTCTTTAACTTCATCTAATAATTTTGACCAGTCTTCTTTTGTTGGGACATATATTTCTTTAAATAATTCTTTTATTTTTTCAGTCTTTGGTAAGTATGAATTTTCATAGTATTTTCTTAAAACTGAGCTATCTTTTCCTTTTGCATATTCAGATTTTTCAAATCCTTCAAAAGTTTTATTTCTTTCCATAGCTATTTTCATAGATGATTTTATGGCATAAAATCTAATCATTGCGAAAAATACATTACAAAAGTCTATTGCTTCATCAGAAGTATAAAGCACATTTTCTCTTACTAAATATCCATGTAAATTCATGGCTCCAAGTCCTATAGAATGAGATTTGTCGTTACCATTTTTCACTGTTGGAACTTGAGAAATACTTGTTTTGTCAGATACATAAGTTAAAGCTCTTATGGCTGTTTCTACTATTTTTTCAACGTCTTTATTGTCCATAACATTAGCTATATTTAGTGATCCTAAATTACAACTGATATCTTGTCCCCAATTGTTATCACCAGAGTAACCTTTTATCTCTGATGGTTTTTGATATTGGAATATTTCACAACATAAGTTTGACATTTTTATAATTCCTAAATCTTTTAAAGTGTGCTCTTTGTTAGCAGTGTCTATAAAGATTACATAAGGATATCCACTTTCTTGTTGCATGCCAGCTATTTTCGTTAACATTTGTCTCGGATTAATTTCTTTTTTTCTAATATCATCATCAGCAACTAATTTGTCATACCATTCATCCATTTTTATTTCATCTAAGTGAATATTGTATTTTTTGTATACACTGTAAGGATAAAATGCATATGCTTTTTCATTTTTCTCTGCTAATTCCATAAATTTGTCGTGAATTATAGCACCTAAAGAAAGTGATGCTAATCTTACTTTTTCATCTGCATTAATTTTTTTAGTATCCATTAATAATTCAAAATCAGGATGGAATACACTTATATATACTGCACCTGCGCCTTGTCTAGCACCCATTTGGTTAAAATAACTAAAAGATTGTTCCAACATTTTTGCCACACCAACAGGGCCTCCTGCTGCCCCTTCTATTCCTTTTATAGGATCTCCTGCGGCTCTTAGTCTAGTTAAATTTAGAGCTACTCCTCCACCTATTTTTGATAAATGGTTTGCTGAAGATATAGCATAAGATATACCATCTGTACTATCTTCCACTGAAAGTAAGAAACAAGAAACCATCTCTCCCGCTCTTGCTCTTCCTGCATTTAAAAATGTTGGTGTTGCAGGTTGAAACTCTTGCTTTATTAGTTTATCTGCTAAATTTATAGCTAGACTTTCATCTCCATTTGCAAGAGCTAAAGCTACTATTAACACCTTGTCATTATAAGTCTCAAGTATTGTTTTTCCATCATCACTTCTTAAAGCATAATTTTGATAAAATTTATTCGCACTCATATATGATTGGAATTTGAACTCACAATTACTTACATGGTTATAAACTTTCTTTATAAACTCCATGCTGTATTTGTTTATTACTTCTTCATCGTAATAATTATTTTCTATTAAGTACTTTATTCTTTCTTCTATATTATTGAATTTTTTTAATTTTGGATTTACATATTCCTCAATATAGCTTTTTAAAGCTTCTTTATCTTTTTCTAGTTGATATTTTCCTTCTTCGTCTTTTATTATGACTTGATTGTTAAGTTCTATCCAGTTCATGTTTACCATCCTTTTATATTTACTACGTTTATTTACTTTGTTTTATTTTGCTCATTAAT
>NZ_JANKBY010000188.1:0-6888 GCF_024621905.1 Terrisporobacter muris | reverse complement strand
CTATGACAGGGGAAGGCATAGCTGATTTAATAAAAGAAATAGTTCACATGACAAAAGATGAATTAAATGAAAAAGATATAAATACCATATCTCGTCTTCCAATAGACAGAAGTTTTAGTATATCAGGGTTATTTTTATTTTTCAATAAAGTAGTTAATATTTTTATTTCATTTTTAGTTAATTCTATGGTATTTTCATTATTTTTAATAATGCCCTTTTCCATATCAAATATTAAGTCTCCATAACGCATCACATTATTTGAGACACTATAATTATAAACTCGTCTTATAATTCCATTAATCTTTGTAACAAGTATATCTATGGAGAATGGTTTTGTAATATAATCATCTCCTCCATTATTGATTCCCATTATTAAATCCATATCTGAATCTCTAGAAGATAAAAATATGATTGGCACATTTGATATAGTTCTTATTCTTTCACACCAATAAAATCCATTATATAGCGGCAAGTTTACATCTAAAATTATTAAATCAGGTCTTTTATCTATAAATTCTTCCATTATCCTCTCAAAATCATCAATTAAATCAACTTTAAACCCCCATCTTTCTAATGCTAATGAAGTTTCTTTGGATAAGTCTATATCATCTTCTATTAATAAAATTTTATACATGCTCATTTTCTCCTTATTCAAATTGCTTCCATCATTATTAATTATGGTCAACTTTCATTATTTTGTATATATTATTTTTAACTTTATTTAAAAAAGACTATCACAAAAATAACTTTGAATTCTCCTGTAATAGTCTCTTTTTTAATCAATTTTATTTTATATTCAGCTCTATATTTCCTGTGAAATTATCTCCTTTTATTCCAATATAATTACTTCCATCTTGAATTTTTAAAGTTACTTTATATACTTTATTATTTTTACATAAAACTACTGGTTTATCACTTCCTGATAATAAAATTAATTGAGCAGATCCACTTGTAGTATTGATTTTACAAGTAATTGTCACTTCAGATCCACTCTCATGTTCTATTGAAGTTCCTCCAAATACATACTCTATTCCAGAATAATTTTCATACTGTGCAATATAAGTTCCCACATAGTCATCTACTCCAAATTCTCTGTCACCATTCAATTCATAATTACTTGTAAGAGTTCCTTTGCCAGTGCTTTGAATTATATTATTATAATGAGTTAAAATTTCATTTTTAGAGCATCCGGTTGATACTGCTATAATAAATATCAGTATCACACAAACAAATAAATTTTTTATCATTTTATCTTCCTCTATTTTTAGATTAATTTAATTATCATAAATTATTCTTTTGAACTTTCTAACAGACACCACACCATATATTACAAATATCACTAAACAAATTACTAAACTTAATATATATATGTTAATTAAATTTGCCATTAGTAACTCTCCTGCTAATTTTAATGCAAAGTAACTTGATATTGCTGCAATTATCATTGGCAAAGCATAAAATATAACCACCTCTTTAAATACTGCTCTATTAATTTCATTCTCTGTAGCACCTATTTTTATTAAAGTAGTATATTTCTCCTTATCCTCATAAGCGTCACTATATATTTTCATGTAGATAATACTTCCAGCAATTATTGCAAATACTATGAACAAGAATACAAGAACTGCATAAGCAAACTTCATCCACTGACTTTCATTTTGTGCCTTATATCCATTTTGTATATATCCACTTTTTAAATTTAAACTTTTTTCAAGGCTATTAAACATCATTGTACTATTCTCTTCGTTTTCTATCTTTGCTCCATAAAAGTATCCTTGCTGCCCCTTATCTTTTAATTTCTCATAAGTACTATCATTTACAACTATAATACTCTCATTAACACCAGTACCTAATACTGGTAATTTTACTTCTCCTTTTGAAATCTTATATACTTGTCCATCAATTTTAACTTCGCTTTCTTTTTGTGCAAGAGTCATAATGGTCTGAGGGCTTTTTAATGTTATTACATTATTCCCTCCAACTAAGCTTTTTCCGTACTCTTTTGATTCTTCTTCATTTCCATTTATATTAAGAATATTTATGAAATCACTATATTTCATTATTACATCCATAGTATCATAGATATACTTACTATCCTTATTTTCTAAAAATGTTAACTCTGTATTTACTTCATATTTTATTTTGTTAGTATTTTTTATTATATTATCAATTTTTTCTTTATTCACTTCATTTTTATCTGGGGAAAATATACTAACTGTGTATATATTTCTTTGGGTCTGAGCATTTTCTTGCATATATTTAATAGCAACTGCACCCCCAAGTGTTGATATAGTTGCAGTAATCATAATTGCTATTATGGCATAAGTTTTATAATTTTTACTTAATCTATGATTTATATTGTTAATAGCAATTATATTTTCCCCATTAAATAATATTTTTTTATTTTTCATTATTAAACTAAATAATACAGGCATAACTGATTTGAATAATCCATAAGTTCCTATGATAACTACAATCACTACTGTAACTGAACTCATTATATTTTCACTTCTTATATTCAGAGAAAGATAGTAACCATATCCTATTACGAAAATTGATATTATAGCTAAGATGTATAATCCAATTCCTACTTTGGGTATTTTTTCTTGTTTTTTAGAAGCATTTATTAAATTAATTACACTACTTCTACAAATAGTTATAAATCCTTTTACCGACATTATCATAAATATTGCTATAAATATTACGCTTGCAGAAATCAATGCTTTTATGCTAATTCCATTAGCTATATCTATATGAAATCCAGATAGTTTTATTATTATAGCTTGGAAAAATTTTGAGGTAATTATGCCTATAATTAACCCTATTAAACAAGAACTTATACCTATAAGCATATTCTCTACAAAATATATCTTCCCAATAGTATATAAATCCAACCCCATAAAAGATAAGATTCCAATTTCTTTTGATCGATTTTTAAAGAATACATTAGTTGCATACCATATAAAGAAAAATAAAAATACTGATAATATTACAATTACGGACATTAATACTGCCGAAGTAAATTTTGCATTTTCTCCTTGCAATGCTTTTATAGCCTCTCCATATTGTAATAGTTCAAAATTAGTCAGAATTACTACTGAAAATACCATAGATATGAAAAATGCTCTGTAAGTTCTTAAATTACTTTTAAAATTATTATATGCGATTTCTAATATACTCAACTATATGTCACCTCCCATAGAAGACAACATATCCATTATTTTGCTATAAAATGCTTTTCTACTATCTCCTTTATTTAATTTACATTTTATAGTACCATCGTTTATCATATATACTTCATTAGAATAACTTGCCGTTTTAGGATCATGAGTAATCATTATAATAGTTGCATTACTCTCTTTATTTATCTTTTCTAATGCGTCTAAAAGTTCATACGCTGATTTAGAATCTAATGCCCCCGTAGGTTCATCTGCAAATATTACTGATGGATTTGTAATTAAGGATCTAGCCGCTGCACCTCTTTGCTTTTGTCCTCCTGATAGTTGGTATGGATATTTATCTAAATGATTTTCTAATCCAAACTTTTTAGATATTTCAATAACTTTATCCTCTATTTCTTTGCTTCTCTTCTTTCCAAGCGCCAAAGGAAGAGCAATATTATTCATAAGAGTCATATTATCTAATAAGTTATATTCTTGAAATATAAATCCAATTTTATCTCTTCTTAGTTTTGATAATTCTTTATTTCTTATATTTGATACATCTATTCCCTCTAATATAATCTCCCCTGAAGTTTGCTTGTCCAGCGTTGACATTATATTCAGTAATGTGGTTTTTCCTGCTCCTGATGGTCCCATTATAGCTATAAAATCGCCCTCTTTTACTGTTAAGGATATATCTTTTAATACCTTTGTCTTAAAGCCTTTTATTCCATAATCTTTACATATATGTTCAACTTTTAATATTTCTTTCATATAATTAACCTCCTAAGTCACTTTAATATTTAATATATTATTATTTTAAATCTTTCTAATAATTAAATCCTTAATTAAAGATTACATTTTATTCTCTAATGTTACACTTTAGTAACATAGAAAATAATTATGTTATAATTATCTAATTGATATGAAGTTTATACACATTCATTATAGGGTATAAACTAAATCTATATTTTAACTATATAAAGGAGATTACTATGTGTGATTTTGCCTCTAGAAATAAAGAATTATTTAATAAATTAGATATATTTATGAATTCAAATGATAATAATGAAAAAATACTAATGAATACTTTACATCATGCTCAAAGTATATTTGGATATCTACCGAAAGATGTACAAGTGTATATTGCAGAAAAATTACATCTTCCTTTTAGCCAGGTAGAAGGTATTGTTAATTTTTATAGTTATTTTGTAACTGAGCTTAAGGGTAAATATAAGATAAAAGTTTGCCTTGGTAATGCTTGTAATAAAGATGATAGCCCTAGTATCCTGCGTGAATTTGAAAAATTAATTGGAATTAAAGCTGGTGAAACTACTAAAGATATGAAGTTCAGTTTAGAATCTGGCGGATGTGTAGGTGTTTGCCGTAAAACACCTATTGTTACCATAAATGGACGAGTTTATGAAAGTGTAACAGTACAAGATATTCCTTCAATATTAGAAAATTGTATTTAAAAATTAAAGGCTGCTTAAAAGCAGCCCTTTTCATTATATTTATTATTAAAAATTAAATTATTTTCCTTAATTCTCCATAATATATTCAACAAAGTTTGTATCTTCATTAGTATTTTCACTTTTTATTTTGAATCCCATTTTTTTATAAAACTCTACAGATTTATAATTATCCTTGTATACAGCTAAATTTAAGTTATTATATTCACTTTTTACATGTTCAATTAGAACTTTGCCTATACCTTGTCCTTGGCTGTCATTATCTACAAACAACGCTCCAATAAATTCATTGTTTATAATAGAAATAAACCCTTTTATATTCTCTTTTTCATAAACATAAGTCTCTGCCATAGGAATATAAACATTTTTCACTGTATTATAGTTATCTTCCCAATACTTTTTTTCTATGAAATCATGAGCTTTCACAGTACTCTTTAACCAAATGTCCATCACTCTATCTACATCATTATTTTCTAATTTTCTTATCATTAATTTAAGTCTCCTGATATTATTATTCATATATTCTAATTTTATCATTTATTATCTATTAACAAAATAAAAAGCATTCTTTTATTTATACTAAAAGCAAAGACTAATAAAAACTGTCATAAATGTGGATTATGTGCATCTCTTTGTCCTTCAAAATCAATTTCTCATGATAATCCCAGCATAACAGATGATTCAACATGTATTTCATGTATGCGTTGTATATCAATATGCCCAAATCATCTTCGTTATCTAAATAAAGTAATGTTATTTGTAGCAAGTCAAAAAATGAAAAAGTTATGTTGAACTTATAAAAAGAACCCGCTATTTTTATAAAAACTAAAATATTAGGTTATTTATTTTGTCCCACTTTCATTAATTTTTCATAATATAAAGTATATTGACACCTTTGGAGGATTGAAAATGGATTTTATAGACAGTATGATTTCAGAAAGACTGGGCGATTTATCTTTCTTTAACACAGCTACAAGATTATACAAATTTGAAAAAATAAAGAAAATGACTAATGATGCAAAAGCAAATAATCCAGATATTTCACTTATTAATATGGGAGTAGGTGAGCCTGATAAGATTGCTGACTCTAGTATTGTTGATGTTTTATGTAGAGAATCTCATAAAAATGAAAATAGATTCTATGCTGACAATGGAATACTAGAGTTCCAAAAGGCAGCTTGTAGATTTATGAAAAATGTGTATCATATAAACAATTTAACTTGTAAAAATGTGATGCATGGCATAGGTTCAAAATCTATTTTAGCCATGATTCCCATAGGCTTTATAAATCCTGGTGATGTTTGTTTAATGACTGTTCCAGGTTACCCAATAATGGGTACTTATTCTAAGTTTTTAGGTGGAGAAGTCTATAATCTCCCTCTTTGTGAAGAGAATGACTTTTTTCCTGATTTAGAAAATATTCCTAAAGATATTTTAAAAAGATCTAAACTTCTTTATATTAATTATCCAAATAACCCTACAGGACAAATTGCCACTAAAGAATATTATGAATACTTGGTTAATTTTTGTAGAAAAAATAAAATATTCATAGTTTCTGACTTAGCTTATGGTGCTTTGACTTATGGTGATAGTAAGCCACTTAGTATTTTTAGTGTCGATGGTGCTATGGACCTTTGTTTGGAAATTCACTCTCTATCTAAGAGTTTTAATATGACTGGTTTTAGAATGGCTTTTGTTGTAGGTTCTCCTAAAACTATAGAACTTTATTCTACTATTAAAGGCCATACCGATTCTGGACAGTTCATTCCTATTCAAAAAGCTGCTTCCTTTGCTCTTGATAATTATGAAAAGCTTATTGAAGAAAATATTGAGAGATATTCTAGACGTTTTGATTTACTAATTGATGTACTTAGAAAAGTTGGATTTAAGGTTGAAAAACCTAAAGGTGGATTTTATGTTTATCTTCCTATCCCAAAAGGCGCTGGTGATGTAATTTTTTATAATGCAGAAGATGCTTTTGCTTATATTTTAAATAATGCTATGATATCAACAGTTCCGTGGGATGATTGTGGTGCTTATTTAAGGCTTTCTGTTACTTATGAAGCTTATAATAAAGATGATGAAATTAACCTTATGAATGAAATTTATAATAGACTAATGTCTCTTAACTTAAAATTCTAGTATTTAAAAAATAAGGTGTAACCATTAAATTTGTGTGATTACACCTTGTTTTCTATCATAGTTAATTTTATTAAAAATTCTCATTTATTTTATTTTGATTAATATTATAATTC
>NZ_JANKBY010000187.1:0-6925 GCF_024621905.1 Terrisporobacter muris | reverse complement strand
GATCTAGGAGTTTGGTAATGAGTAGTCTCGATGACCTCTCGAGGAGTATTATTCCTCAATTATTTGTAATACTAATTCTTACACTGATTAATGGATTTTTCGCAGCTGCGGAAATGGCCTTTGTATCAGTAAACAAGCACAAAATTAATTCTCTATGCGAAGAGAAAAATAAAAATGCAATACTTTTAAACAAATTACTAGAAGATCCAAGTAATTTCTTATCAACTATACAAATAGGGATTACTTTGGCTGGATTTTTCTCCAGTGCATCTGCTGCAACAACCTTGTCAGTTAGATTGTTTAATGTTTTATCACCTTATAACATTCCTTATGCACAAGAAATTTCCATGATATTAATTACTCTAGTACTTTCATTTTTAACTTTAGTATTTGGAGAGCTGGTACCTAAAAGAATTGCTTTAAAAAAATGCGAAACAATCGCTTTAGCATCAGTAGCACCAGTTTATTTCATCTCCAAAATATCTAAACCTTTTATAAAAATATTATCATTATCCACAAAAGTCATATTAAAACTAACTCATAATGATGATGTAGAAGACGAAAATAATATAACTACAGAAGAAATAAAACTATTAATTACTCAATCGGAAAAAAACGGAACAATTAACTTTATGGAAAAAGAGATGATTGATAAAGTCTTTGATTTTTCTGACAAAATCTCTAAGGAAATTATGACATCTAGAACAGATACAATTTTAATTGATATAGATGATGATATTAAGACAAAACTTAATACTATACTTAGTTGTAAATATTCAAGAATACCTGTATACAAAGATTCTGTTGATAATATAATAGGTATACTTTATATTAAGGATTTAATATCTCATTTAGTTAACTGTAATTTTGATAATCTTGATTTAAAAAGTTTATTACACTCTCCTTCCTTTGTACCAGAAACTAAGAAAATCGATGAGTTGTTTATATTATTAAAACAAAGCAAGAACCATATGGCTATCTTAATAGATGAATATGGTGGTTTCTCTGGTATAGTCACTATGGAAGATATAATCGAAGAAATAGTTGGTGACATTGAAGATGAGTATGACATAGATAATGATAAAGTTAAAAATCTAGGCCATGGAAGCTTCGAAATTAAAGGCAATATGTCCCTTTTAGATTTTAATAATACTTTTAATACAGATCTACAGTGTGATGATTGTGACACTATAAATGGTTATATAATTTCTAGAATAGATAAAATTCCTAGAAATGAAGAAAATATAATAATAAATATTGAGAATTATGAACTTCAAGTAATTGAAGTAGATGATAATAGAATAGAAAAGCTTAAAATAAACTTTGCTAAAGAAAGTGCAAGTTAAAAAATATTAGTTTAATATACTCAAAGGACCATTCTACGGTCCTCTTTTTTGTTATCAGGGTATTCTAATTGTTTTTTGATGCAATTTGCATTACTATTATTTTAACATTTTAAATTTATATTAGGGGGATGTAAAAATGCTACTTTGTTCTGATAAAGATAATATAATAGATAAAATTTTGAAAAGTTATGAAGTTTATTACGATGTGGAAAAGTGCGAAAATAAATCACTTCCACTTGTGGCAACTTGTGAATTTCACGTTCACAATGAAAAATACGTTCTTTCAAAAAAAGCTCAGCTTTGGTCTAGCGATGCCAACGAATACGTCTATATTTTTAAAACTGATACACTTACAAAAAATATGTTTGTACAATGTAGAGATTATGCTTATGATGAGGGAATGAAGGTCATAAATCCAAAACCTGGTCATATGTATTCTTATATAACTACTATTTTCGTATATGATACATGTGATAAAGAAACAGAAAATTTAATAAAAAAATGTAAAATAAGTAAAAACTTTAAATTCTCTTTTCATGGTTGGATGGATTTTCACATAGCTTGTATAAATACTACTGAAAATAAAATATATTCAAATAAAAGTGGTAAAGTTACTTCTGATTTTTTAGAGGAATTATTTTATAAAAAGAATTCCCGTTTTAAAAAATTAAAGAAACAATATAACTAAGTTATTTAACTTAGCCTTTAAACTGCTAGTTATAATTTTATATATAACTAAATAATTTATTAAGCTTTTATAAAAGGGGGTAAACTTATGAGCGCAGTAACTTTATTATTAATAAGTATTGCTGTATTATTAGTCGGCTATGTTACTTATGGTAAGTGGCTAGCTGATCAATGGGGGATTGATGAAAAAAAAGTCACTCCTTCACACGAATTAGAAGACGGGTTAGATTATGTACCTGCAAAAGCTCCTGTACTTCTAGGCCACCATTTCTCATCAATAGCTGGTGCTGGTCCTATTAATGGTCCAATACAAGCAGCTGTATTTGGTTGGGTTCCAGTTTTACTTTGGGTTTTAATAGGTGGTATATTCTTTGGTGCAACACATGACTTCGGTGCATTATTTGCATCTATACGTCATAAAGGTCAGTCTATAGGAGAGGTCATAGGGCAAAATATTGGTGCTCGTGCTAAGAAATTATTTATTATTTTCTCATATTTAACACTACTTTTAGTTGTAGCTGCTTTTGCATCTATAGTTGCAGATACTTTCAAAGCAACATTTACAGAAACTGGTGCAGTTGATATTGCTGCTAGTGCTGCAAATGCTTCAACAGCAATGATATCAATATTATTTATATTAATTGCCATTGCTTTTGGTTTCTTTGTTTACAGACGTAATGCTTCACTAGTTGTTTCAACTGTAATAGGTGTAATTGCCATAGTAGCTTGTATAGCTATAGGTCTTAATTGGCATCCACTATACTTAACTTCTACAACTTGGATGGTTATTGTTGGTGCTTATATCTTAGTTGCATCTGTAACTCCTGTTTGGATATTGCTTCAACCTCGTGATTATCTAAGTTCATTCTTACTATATGGTATGATGGCACTTGCTATAGTTGGTATAATTGGCTCTCATCCAACATTAGATATACCAGCATTTACTGGTTTTGTTGATACTATAGCTCCAACTGGAACATCTCTTGGATATTTGTTCCCTGCATTATTTGTTACTATAGCATGTGGTGCTATATCAGGTTTTCACTCTTTAGTTGCTTCTGGTACAACAGCAAAACAATTAAACAGTGAAAAAGACGCTAGACCAATAGCTTATGGTTCAATGTTAGTAGAATGTGCATTAGCTGTTATAGCTGTATGTGCAGTTGGATATATATGGAAAGATTATGCGGCAGGAACAACTGTAACACCTACTGTAGTTTTCGCATCAGGAATAGCTGGAATGTTAAGTCAGATACCTGGTCTAACAAATGTATACAATATAGCTTATTCGTTATTAGTTTTAACAGTTTCAGTTTTCTGTTTAACTTCATTAGACACCGCTACTCGTCTTGCAAGATATATGTTCCAAGAATTCTGGTTGGCTCCTGGTGAAACAAGAGCTGATGTTAGTGGATTCAAAAAAACTATAACTAATCCATATATAGCAACTTTAATTACTGTTGTTCTTGGTATTTCTTTAGGTCTTACTGGATATGCAAATATATGGGCATTATTTGGAGCAGCGAACCAATTACTTGCAGCTCTTGGTTTACTTGCTGTTGCTGCATGGCTTGGTAATATGGGTAAAAATAATAAAATGTTATTCTTCCCAATGGTATTTATGTTAGTCGCAACTGTTGTTTCTTTAGCATTAACAATAAAAAGCAATGTTATTGCTATTACTGCTGGTAGTGCAGGTCTTGGATGGTGCTATATACGAGCAATACTTGCTATACTTTTAATAGCTCTTGCCGTTATTCTTATGATTGAAGGTATAAGCACTATTAAAAAACAGTTTAACAAAGTAAAACAAACTAGTTAATATGTTATTAATACTTTCTACACTATACTTTTAAAGTTAATAAGTTTAAAATAAAAAAGATATGTTTTAAAATCAAACATACCTTTAATTATACTAACTTTTAAGTTTTATATTAATAAATCTCAATCATTTCATAATCTCTTAAACCAAGTCCTAGCTTATCTGCTGCTTCTATAGTATGAATTCCATTTCTAGATTCAATTCTTTCAATCATGTGAGACTTACCTTCATCTGGTGAGTTATAAACTGCATCTACACAAGCTTGGTCCAAAGCTACAGGATCAGTAGATGCCATAATTCCTATATCAGCCATCTTTGGTTCTTCAGGATTAGCATTGCAGTCACAGTCTACAGATAATTTATTTGCTATATTTATATATACAATATTTTCTCTTCCCATAAAGTCCATTACTGATTTATCTGCATCTGCCATTGATTCTAAGAAAGAATCATGGTCTGATTTGAATACGTCTTCAAATACTTCACTTTTTCCTGATGTATGAATAAGTATTTTGCCTCTAGAAGATGCTATTCCTATGGACATATTTTTAAGTGCGCCTCCAAGTCCTCCCATTTGATGACCTTTGAAGTGAGAAAGCATTAACATAGAGTCGTAATTTTTTAAATTTTCACCTATAATATTTTCTTTTAGTTGAATTCCACCTACTACTGGAATTGACATTTCATTCTTTTCATCCAAAATATCACAAGGTGCTATGGCTTTAAAACCATGCTCCTCTATAGTTTTCCAATGAACTTCATTTGTATTTCTTCCACCAGGATATGCTGTATTGCATTCAACAATAGTTCCATTTAACTTTTTAACGAGATTTTTTATAAGATTAGGATCTAAAAAATTATGTCCGCCTGGTTCTCCTGTGGAAATTTTAACTGCTATCTTCCCTTTTAAGTTTACTCCCATAGCATCATAAATTTTAATCAAACTCTCTGGTGTTATTTCTTTAATAAAATATACTTTAGATTTTTCCATAATAATTATCTCCTTTTTATACTTTGTCATAAGTATAATCCTTGGAGTTAACTCTAAGTCAAGGATTTTTCAAATAATAATATCATATCATTCCACTTGGCCCCTCCATGAACTGAAGCTGATACACCTTCATTTACAAATCCGAATTTTTCATAATAATGCACTAAATAATCTTTACAAGTAAGAACCATACCATTTTTACCACGTTCTTTAGCAAGAGATATAAAGTCTTCTAATAATATAGCTGCTGTACCCTTGTTTCTGTACTGGGGCAAAACATCTAATCCAAATACTGTTTGATATTTTCCCTTTGGATTGTGTAGTTTTACATCATGGTATAGCTTGTCAGGAAGTGAAGCTTTCTCTGTAGTGCATCCATTTATAAAACCAACTACCTTCTCATCTTCCACTGCCACTAAAAAGTTTTCTGAAAAAGCTTCAAACCTTTTTTTCATAACTTCTTCACTAGCTGCTTCTTCTGATGGAAAACAAATACTTTCTATTTTTATTATTTCTTCTAAATCTTCTTTACGTGCTAATCTAGTTTGCATAAGCTCTCCTTTATAATTTTTTAGTTATCATATTTATGTAATATAATTATATCATAAGTTTATTTTTTCAACATTTCCATAATAAAAAATTGCTTTGCTTAACAATAAAGCCAGCAAAGAACAGTTACTTTGCTAGCTTATATAAATTATTATTTTATTTATTTTCGCTATCTTGTGTTGTATTTTCATTGTTCTTATCTCCGTTTTGGTCTTCATTTGGATTTTGGTCAGGTTTTTCTTCATTAGAATTATCATTATCTGGATTTTCTTCATCTGGATTTTCTTTATCATCATTATCATCTGGATTTTGTTCTGGTTCATCCTTGTTGCCATCTTCATTCTCGTCCTTATTATCATCCTTGTCTGGATCGTCTTTATCTGGATTTTCTTTATCTGTATTATTGTCTTTATCATTATCCTCATGATTATTGTCATGATTATTATTTTGATCATTCATATTCTCATTATTATTGTTTTCATCATTTTTATTATTATCAGTAGTTTCTTCTTTATCATTTTCTGATGAATTTTGTGGAGTAATAAGATTTTCTTCAGTAGGAGTTATTGCTTCTATCTTATTCGTCTCAGGTGATTCTTCAGTTTTATCAATATCTTCACTTGTATTTGTAGTTTCCATATTGTTATTGTTTTTATTTATTAGATATTGTGCTCCAAAAGCTGTTGAACAAAGTAATACTACTCCACAACAACCTATAGCCATATATTTTTTTACTTTAGGACTAGGATTTAATTTATGAATCTTTTCAAAATTTATTGCACTTTTCTCACTTATTTCTCCTCCATCCAAATATAAATTAACATCATCTAAAAACTCACTTAAGTCTTTATATTTGTATCTTGAAATATGCTTTTTATTTGTAGATTTTTCTAATATTTCAACTATATTTTTATCTAGATCTTTGTGTTCTTCTTTATTAAATAATTTTTCTCCAGTAATCATTTCACACAAAATACTTCCTATAGCATACACATCCTCATGAGTATCAAATTTTTTAGGATTATAAATCTCACAATTTATATGACCTTTGTGATTATTAATAAATGATAAAGTATCAATTTTCACTACGCCTTCACCATTAATAATAATATTTTCTACAGTCAAGTTTTTAAAGTTTATTTTTTGATTATTAAATGCCTTAACACCATTTATAACTTCTCTTATAATTTGTAAACATTGATCTTCATTAAGTTTATTAATTCTCATAAGTTCATCTAAAGTTAAGCCTTCAAAGTTTTCACTTTCTATATAGTAATAAACCTTGTCTTTATTCATATAAGTTGATATTTCATTTATACATATTACATTTGGATTGTTAATATCTTCTAATAAGTTTACTTCCCTCTTAAAATTTTCTAAGTTTTCTTCATTACCTTCTACATTTATAAGTATATTTATAACTATTTGTTCATTAGTTTCTTTATTTATTGCCATATAAACATTAGACCATTTATTTTTATCAATAAAATCTCTAATCGTGTATTTATTATTAAAATTTTTCACAAGCAT
>NZ_JANKBY010000186.1:0-6928 GCF_024621905.1 Terrisporobacter muris | reverse complement strand
AAGGATATTAAAGCTATGATTATTGCTATTTTGTCTATATTAGTTCATATTTTGAATATAATAACGATTTTATATATGATTTTTAAGGAAAAACGTTCTGCTAATAGTATAATTGTTTGGACATTAATTTTAACTTTATTACCTTATGTTGGTTTTATAATTTTCTTACTAATTGGTAGAAAAGTTAATACTGCCAATATATTTGTAATGAAAAAATCTGAAATGCAATTTTTTGAAAAATATATTAACAAAGTCAAAAACACAGATGAGCAAGATAAAAGCTTAAAAAACTCTGATAATTATGAAATAATTAGAGCTGTAGAAAGCATGGAGTATTCTCCTTATAGAAATGATAATGAAGTAGATTTATTCTTTGATGGTAAAGAATTATTTGATGAAATCTTAGATAGTCTAAAAAAAGCTGAAAAAAGTATAAACATACAATTTTATATTTTTAAAAATGATGAACTTGGATCAAAAGTACTAAAAATACTAAAAGAAAAGGCTGCTTCAGGTGTTGAAGTACGCCTATTATATGATTCTGTTGGTAGTAGATCTCTTACAAAAAGAAAACTAAAACCTGTAATAGAGGCAGGTGTAAAAGTAGGTGAATTCTTCCCAGCAATATTAAAATTACTAAATATAAACATGAACTTTAGAAATCACAGAAAGATAGTTGTCATAGATAGTGAGATTGGATTTGTTGGCGGTTTTAATGTGGGTGATGAATATTTGGGCAAAGATCCTAAGTTTGGCCATTGGAGAGATACTCATATAAAAATTAAAGGTGACGCAGTAAAAGACTTAAACTTAAGATTTTGGGCTGATTGGAGATATGCAACCAGAGAGGATGTGGATTTAACTTTCACTTTAGAAAATGTGAATCCACCTTCCCTATCAAATTCCAATCATTCAAAAGCAGGTTTACAAATAATATCAAGTGGACCAAACCCATATAATAGATATGAAATAAAATGGTCCTATTTGGAAATGATACAAAAGTCCAAAGATTATATTTATATTCAATCACCTTATTTAATTTTGGATGATAGTATTGGGGATAGTTTAAAGTTAGCTTCTATTTCTGGAGTTGATGTAAAAATAATGATTCCTGGTAAAGGTGATCATCCTTTTGTTTACTGGGCTAATTTAGTATATGCAGGAGAATTATTAAACTTTGGTATCGAAATATATCACTATGATAAAAATGCGTTTCTTCATTCAAAAGCTGTAGTTATGGATGACAAAATATGCTCAATAGGTACTGCCAATATGGATACACGAAGCTGCGAGCTGAATTTTGAAGTAAATGCTTTAATTTATAGCGAAGAAATATCTAAAAAACAACGTGAACAATTTGAAAAAGATATGCTTTTGTGTAAAAAACTAACTCTAGAAGAGTATTCAAACAGAAGCGCTGGTATTAAATTTAAAGAAGGCTTTTCAAAATTATTTTCTAATTTTCTTTAAATTTCGAAAATGGAGCCTCTTTTTATAAGGAGCTCCATTTAAAGTTAATTTTTATTCTTTTTTTAATCTTTATACCACTTCAGCACATTTATATTCTAAACTATTTTTACTCTTCTTTAAAACATTTCTTGAAATAACAAATACAATAAGTTCTGAAGCAAGAGTTGCTGTCCATATTCCAATCTCTCCAAACAAAAGAATCATAACTATTAAAGTAATTGTTATTACAATCATTCCTCTTCCCAAAGATACTATTCCTGCTTGAATTGGTCTATCTATAGCCACACAAAATCCTGATGTTATCACATTGTATCCCATTATTAAAAATGCTGGAGAAAACACTCTTAAAACACTTACTGTATAATTAAACAGCTCCTTATCTCCATTATTAATAAATAATAATACTAACTGTTTTGCAAATATAAAAACTATTAAAAATGATACAACCGATGATATTTTTATTGTTTTTAATCCCATTTTCAAAATTGATAAGACAACGTCTTTATCATCTTTACCATAATAAAAACTACAAATAGGTTGTATTCCTTGGGCTATTCCCATCATAGTTGTAAGTACCAGTGTATTTATATAGCACACCACACTATAACTTACTAATGCATCTTCACCTATTACTCTCAATATACTTTGGTTGAAAATTAAAACTATAACAGCCACACTTAACTCTGTTGTAGAGTCTGGAATTCCTATAAATATTACTTTTTTAATAACACTAAAATCAAAATTGAATTTTGTAAATTTAAGCTTACCTCTTTTTCTTAAAAAATGTATAAAGAAAAATAAGAATGAGAATACTCTTGCTAATCCTGTTGCAAATGCGGCTCCCTTAACTCCATATCCTAGCTTTATTACAAATATATAATCAAGTACTATATTAGTTATGGCAGATATTATTACACCTATTGTTGAAAGGTGAGGATAACCATCACTTTTTATTAATACTTCTAAATAATACGATCCTAAGTAAAATAAAACAAATAGCATGATTGTTCCAGCATATTCTTTAACGTATACCATAGTTGAGCTCGTCGCACCTAAGAATACTGCTATTTTATCTAAATTTAATAAGCTAACTAACATTATAATTGCTGATAAAATTACTATTACAACTAAGTTCAATGTGAAGTATTCATTTGCCTTTTTATTTTCTGAACTTCCCAGCTTAATTGCAACTACAGTACTTGCCCCTGTTGCAAATAAAATAGATATTGCAAATAACATATTTATGTATGGTGTAGATATGTTTACAGCTGCCAGAGCATCACTACCTACCCCTTTACTTACAAATATCCCGTCTACCATTGAATATAGCGAAAACACCCACATGGCTGCTACTGAAGGTATTACATATTTCTTAAATTGTGTTTTTAAACATGTTGCATTTTCCATATTATTCATCTCCTTCCACCATAAAAACTATAAACTGTGGTATAATACACATGTCAATAAATTTTTTAAAATTATTTTGAGGTGATTTTTTGAAAAGAAAATATTATAAAACAGGTGAACTTTCAAAAATATATAAATTAGGTAGAGATTCTATAAAATACTATGAAAAACTAGGACTTTTGAATCCTACTAGAGATACTAACTCCTATAGAATGTACACAATTAAAGATATATGCAATTTAAATCTTATTCGTGAGCTTAGAACTCTAGACTTCTCCATGCAAAGAATTAAGGAATATATTGAAAATAGAAATATTAGCACTACTAGAAAAATGCTTCTTGAAGAAATTGAATTAATAGAAAAAAAAGTAGAAGACTTAAATTCCCATAAGGAATCTTTGAAAAAAAGGCTATGTTCAATAGATAAATGCATAGAACATACTACTTTTAATAGAATTGAACTTTTATATATGAACAAAAGAAAAGCACTTACAGTTGATTCTAATGAATCTTTTGCTGAAAATAACGATTACTTAATCCAAAAATTAAGCGACAAATTCGAAGACAAGTTTTATATTTTAGGTAATAGCAACTTTGGAGCTGTTTTTGATTCTAAAAGTATTTCCAACGGAATTTATAATTATTATAAACATACATTTTGCTTAGTAGACGATGATGCTTCTGATTATAACTTTGTTTTAGATGAAGGATACTATGTTACATATACTTATAAAGGTGATTATAATCAGTATGAACAAGTTTTTGACATGCTTTATAAGTTTATAGATATTAATAAATATACTGTTTTAGGTGATCCCATAGAAATTTATAAAATAGATGTTTATGAGACCGCTCTAGAAGATGAGTATGTTACACAAGTTCAAATTCCAGTTAAGCTTTTAAGTGACATTTCTTTATAGAAAAATTCGCTTCACTCATATCTACAACGAGATACATTTGATCAACGTGTTGACGAATCACTTTGTTAACACTTAAGGCAACTCCATTGCTCAAAAATACTCGTGTCGTTTTAATATTATAACTGCACGAGTATCTTTTTTATTTTTAACTTTAATTAGTACCTTCTACACTTTCCGCTTTAATTTTTTGTATTTTTAAATCTACTGTAAATCTATAACCAACTCTTGAATCATAATCAACTCCAGAATTTTTCATATTTTTATAATACTCAATATTTATATTCATTTCATCAATTTTACTTCCACCTCTAGATGCAATTATATCTGAGCTTTCTTCTGTAAAATTGTTGTATTCTTTTCTGTTGTTTCTAAATGTTGCTACCACTGCTCTAGTAGATGCCCAAGCACGTATGCCTCTTATCTGCTCCGATTTGGTAACTGATAAAGGTACTGTACTTTGTATTGATTTTTCCAAATCATAAGAAGTAAGTCCTCTATCTTCATAAAATGCTTCGAACAATCCACTAACTACAATATGCCCTATTTCCTCTCCTACAAATCCTTCTGTCATCTGTGCTAATTTATTCAATAGCTCCTCATCCACATTTCAAAATATTTCTTTTCATATCATCAAAAGATTTATCATAAAAATATATAGCTATTTCTGTACCACCTTCACAAAATCTTATAATATCATCATTACATCCTGTTAATCTAAATATTTCAGAAATAACATAATTAGAATCACATTCTTTATATATATTTTCAGAGAAATTCACTCAATCCAAATAAATAGCTAAACCTTCTCTTTTACCAAATGAAATTTTTTCTTCTCAACCTTCAAGATCAAATCTTACATATGCATCACTATCATAGTCAATTAAGCATGTATTTCCTTTAAGATTATCTAGTATTTCATTTGCTTCTTTTTCTGTTTTGTATATAATCATATCTCTCATAAATCTCACACTCCTTATTATATATTTATTATTTATTTGCATATTTAAAGGCATCAAATATTTTTATGTTTTTATTGTGTAGAAAATATACTTCAATACCTTTAACACTTCTAGTTACATTAGCTCATCCTTCTTTAATCATACTCGCTGGTACAGTCTACATATCTAATAAAAATTTACATAGTTCTATTTGTATGAATTATTTTACTAGTACTGTTACATAATGTGTATATATCAATAAATCCTAAAATGTCTCTTTTCATTTTATCACAAGCATTAATTGTAGTTACTAATAGATTAACTCTTACTAACCACAAGTTTTCATTATAGACAATATAAAAAGAGCTAACTTAGTAGCTCTTTTTAACAAATCTAACCTCTATATACCAACCTTTGTTTCATATACAACACAGCTTCCAAAACTCCACCAGCTATCGTTCTAGCCTTATCAGATATAGTATAAGAATTTTCCACTTCTTCAATACGTGGATCAATATCAGCTATTTTTAGCCTTTCTTTTATTTTGCTTTTATCTTTGATTATACCTCGTAAAACTCCGCCTATAGTCGCTTTTACTTCAATTATATTTTCATCAATACTTATTGTAGCTATAACTTCTCCCTTTTTTACTATGTCACCAATTTCTTTCACATTTGAAATAGTTCCACTCATAGTCGAATATATAACCCTATCTTTACTTACGCCATTTACAGCTCCCGGAATACCTGTGTTTGCCATAGCATAACCTTTTTCTATTATTCTGCCTAAATTATGACCTCTCATAGTTTCTATTACAATATCCACATCTTCTCCTGCACAAAATCCAGGTCCTAAACCTATAGTTATTGGTGCCATGTCTTTTGTTGTCCCCAGGTTTTTTTTTGCCAATATAGCATCTACAACTACAAAAGGGTTTAATATTTCAATGAATTTTCCAAATGGATCTATTATTACAGGAATATTTTTTTTATCTAATATGGAGTATACCTCATCCAAATTATTTGCTTTTTCACATATTACACCTTCAACCATAATTTTACCTTCGTATATAGCTTCACTAAAGCATACCGTTCTTCTTATGGCAGATGGTTTTTCTATTTCCAATATTACTACTTTAAATCCACATCTATGAAGTTTGTGGATTGTTCCAGTGGCTATATCTCCACCACCCCTAATTACTACTATATCTTCTTTCATTTTCTGCCTTTCTTTCAAAAAGATTATTAAAATCATCTATATTATCTATATCAAATAGAGTATTTTCGCTAACATCAACATATTTTATTTTATCAGAAGATTTTATGATACTTTTACCACCTTTATCTCCTTCTAGTTTTAAAATCTGTTCTTTATATATTGTTGGATATATAACTGGATTTCCACATTTATCTTTATATTTTGGTATGACTATATAGTTTCTATCGTCTTTAAAAATCTTTACTAACTTTTCTATGTCATCTTTATTTAAAAGAGGTTGATCCCCAACAAAAAACATATATCCATCACATTTAGGTGAGTTTTTCACTCCTAATTTTATGGATTCACTTTGCCCCTTGTTTGGAGAGTTATTGATTACTACATTGTAATTTAATTTTTCTCCAAGTTCTTTTATTTCCTCATATTGAGTAACTAATATTTTCTTCTTAAAATTACACTGTGACACAATATTTAATGTATGCTCAATTAAAAATTTATCATTATACTTCATAAGGAGTTTGTTTTGACCCATGCGATTTGAAAATCCAGAGGCCATAATTATTGCTGAAATCAATTTTATCATCCTTTTATTAATTCGTTAAAAATACTTTAATATTCTTCATTTATGTCAGTGTCAGAATTATCTTCTTCATTTAAACTTTCATCAATTTCTTCACTGCTTCCTGTGTCTTCATCATCATCTATTTCTTCGTAACCATCTGAATCACTATCTTCCTCTTCATAATTGCTTATATAATCTTCTAGTACATAGTACTTTTCATAATACTCATCTGTGCTTTTTATATTTACTGCTAAATTTAAAAACACACCCAACACTATTACTCCTGCAATATAATATATAAAATACGTATTTTTGTCTTTATTATAATTTTTTGAACTATTCAATTTTTTAGTAGCTATACTATTATTAGTTAGTTCATTTTTCATTTTATAATTCTCCATAAATTATCATTT
>NZ_JANKBY010000185.1:0-6942 GCF_024621905.1 Terrisporobacter muris | reverse complement strand
TTTTTATTTTAGGGTATATTAGACCAAATATATAACATCTATTTAGAGGAGGGTGGAGATGAAAAAAATTGATAAAGATAAAAAAATAATATTGATAGTTGTACTTCTCCCTCTATTATTTTTTGTTCAGTATTATCTCTTTAAGTCTGGAGTAGCATCTCCCATGATTAAAGGTGTAAATATTAAGATAATAGAAGGCGAGTATATACAAGATATAGATAAATATGTAGTAAAACTTGGTGATAGAGTAGTATTATCACCAGGAGATTATATTAAAATTCCTCAATATGCTAAAGATCCAAAAATAAAATTTACTATTTTAGATAATACAAAAACAATAGAGCTTAAAGATAATAGTAATAAAGAAGAAAATACGGTTATATTGAATGCTCTTAAAACTGGATATACTTCAGTTGCAATAATGAAAAATTCAAGAGTATTACAAAAGGTTACTATTAGAGTTGTTGATCCATCAATAGAAGATTTAAATATATCAGTAGAAGGTAAGTTGAAGTATGTGGGTGACGAAGCAGAGATTAATAGCTCTGTTGAAGTAGATTATAAAGAGTTTAATGACACCTATGATGTGACTTATGAAAGCTCCAATGAAAATGTATTAAAAGTGATAAATAATAAGATAAAAGCTGTTGGAGTAGGTAAAGCGACTATATATGCAAAATCAAAGGATAAAGTAGAAGCTATACGATACACTATTGTAGCTAAGGTTAAAAGAATTGATATAGATAGTAGCTTTGATATTGTAGTGGGAGAAGGAATTAAACTAAAACCAAAAATAATTACTGAGCCACAAAATCTAACTCCGCCTCAAACTTCTTATAAATTTTCACAGTCTAAGTTACCTGTAGAAAGGGCAGTAACATTTGAAGAAGATGGAACTATCGTTGGAATAAGACAAGGTAGTGAGCAAATAACCATAAGTTGTGGAGAAGGAGAAAATAAAAGAATTGAAGTGGTAACCATAAATGTAAAAGAAGGAACACTAGAAAATAGTATGATAAGAAATCTATTCTCTAAGCATATTATTGAAGATAATAAACTTAAAATTGCCTTAAGTTGGGATATTTTAAATGGAGCCACAAATTATGATATATACATTAAGGATAATATAAATGGTGAGGCTGGATTTGAATTATATAAATCTATAACACAGGAAGAGTTTTTAAAAAATTCAAATGTAATAATAAGTATAGATTTAAATGAAGATATTAATGAAATAGCATATGAAATTTATGTGGTTGGAAGAAATGAAGAAGGAACATCAAAGCCAAGCAATATTGAAAGTATAAAAGATAATATTATAAAAGATAATGATGACGAAGAAAATGATAACGATAATGAAAATATAGATGACAATGAAGATAAGGAAGAGGAAGTAGTGCCTGATGAAACTTAATTTACTCATAATATATAGATACTTTAATATATATTAGTAAAAAGAATAATTAGGAGAGAGTTATATTGGAAAGAAGAGCTAAAAGAATTAATGAAATATCAAAAAATTTGGCCCAAGAAGCTTACAAGGCTTATGCTGGTAAAAAAGATTATAAAAGAGCTCTAGAAATATACTGTTTACTAGCGGAATCCAAATGTGTTCCAAAAGAAATCTCGAATTTCTCTAAAAATATGATGGGAAGACTTAGTAAAAAAATTGAAGACACCCATCACTAATTAAAAGTCCCATTTTATATGGGGCTTTTTCAATTGTAAGGATTTTATATTTTATCTGGCATATGTATAAAATAAAAAAATAACATATTTAAATGAAAATATTTCGCCGACACGTCGCTCAAGCGAAGCGAATTTTTTATGCATTAAAGTTTTCAATCATCATAAATAGGAATATGAGCAAATATAATTAATATAGAATTATATTTGCTTATAATGGAGGTGATTAATATAGATTATGAAGTAGTTGTTAAATATAACGGAGATATATTAAAACTAGAGACAGAATTAGGTGTAAGTGTGGAAATTTTAAGTCCTATATATGCCATAATTACAGCTGATAATCCAGATAAATTTGAAAACCTATTAAATTATAGTGAAATAGAATATGTGGAAAAACCATTTATATTAGAAACACAAGATGCCCAAAGTTTTTCTAGCACAGGTATAACTAGTTTTAAAAATAGAACAGGACTGACAGGAAAAGGTACTATTTTAGGTCTTATTGATTCTGGAATAGATTATACACTTCCTATTTTTAAAAATGGTAGTGGAAAATCAAAGATATTATATTTGTGGGATCAGTCTATAAAAGGTACACCACCAGAAGGCTTTAAAGAAGGAACCTTATACACAAATGAAGATATAAATCAGGCTATAAATGGTGAAAAAAGCATTCCTATATCTATAACAGCAACTCATGGCACTCATGTGGCAGGAATTGCAGCTAGTATTGCAAATGATGCAGATATCATATTCGTTAGAGTAGGAAATAGGCAAACAGACTATTATTCTAGAAGTACAGAATTTATGAGAGCAATCAAATTTATATTAGATAAATCTCTAGAATTAAATAAACCAGTAGCAATAAACATTAGTTACGGAAGTAATGAAGGATCTCATAGAGGATTATCTTTATTTGAACAATATATTGATGACCAATGTTTATTCTGGAAAAATAATATAGTTGTTGCAGCAGGAAATAATGCCAATAAAGGAGGACATAAAAGAATTCAACTTACTGAAAATTCGGATGAGGAGGTTGAAATTGTTATTGGCGAAAATGAAATGATTATTAATATAAATATTTGGCCAGACTTTTTAGATGAATTTTCAGTAACGGCAATAAATCCATCAAATCAATCATCTCAAGCTTTGTCATTAGATAATCCTAATATTAGCAACACAGTAGGTAATACAAGAGTAACGGGCGTTTTTTATCCTATAGAACCATACTCTCTTGCAAGAAGAGTAACGATAAGATTATCTTCAACATCACTTGAACAAGGTGTAAATTCAGGTATATGGAGATTGAGGTTTAAGCCAATAAAAATAGTAAATGGTCAAATAGATTTATATTTGCCAACATCTGAAGGAATAAGTAAAGATACAAAATTTCTTTCACCAAATAATATTTTAACAGTAACAGTACCAGGAACTGCAAGTAGAGTTATAACCGTAGGAAGTTTTGATTCGAGAACAGATACTGTATCTATTTTTTCAGGGAGAGGGGATGTAAGCCTAGGAATAGATAAACCAGATATATTGGCGCCAGGAGAAAATATTTTATCTTATTTGCCAGGAGGAACTACAGGTTCTCTTACAGGAACAAGTATGGCAACACCTCATGTGACAGGTGTATGTACTTTGCTAATGGAATGGGGCGTGGTTCAAAGGAATGATTTGTATTTATATTCTCAACGATCCAAAGCACTTTTGATAGATAATGCAAGAAGGATAGAGGGTCAAACTTATCCATCAAATGATTTGGGATATGGATTTTTAGATATGAGGAATATTGAATTAAGATCATATTCTAGCAATGAAATCGGTAATTTATTTCGATCTAATAATATAAATGATACTAATTTTAGACAGGAAGAAGCCTTATCCAGTGTTTTTGTAATTATGAGACCTGGATTTATTGAGGGATTGAGGAGAATAGGATTAGAAGATAGTTTTACGAGGATCTCAGAAAATGTAGGTATTTTAAAAGTTGCACCTGGATATGAAGAAGAGTTAATAAGATTATTTGGATCTAATGTTACTGTAAGATCTATAAATATAGTTAGCATGGAACCACTAGGAGCACCAGCTTCTGGAGAAATTGGTGGAATAAATGCAAACGAAGAAATTGGTGTGAATTTTATAAAAAATAATCCAAATCTAGATGTAACAGGAAGAGGCGTTCTTATTTGTGTAGCAGATTCAGGGATAGATTATTTACATGAGGATTTTATATATGAAGATGGAACTAGCAAAATAGCTTATATATGGGATCAAAGCAAAGAAGGTAATCCACCTGATGGTTTTTATATAGGGACAGAATACACAAAAGAAGATATTAATAGAGCAATAGCAGAGAGAGATAACAGTTTAACGCAGGATGAAACAGGGACTGGAACATTGATTAGTGGAATATGTGCAGGTTTAGGTAGGGTGAAAAAAGAATATGAAGGGGTGGCACCTCAGTCAGAGTTGGTAATAGTAAAATTAAAAACGGAAAATGGCTTTACTAATAATGCATATTTTTATGCAGCAAGACAATATGCAATTGCAAAATCACAAGAGCTTCGAAAACCTATAATAGTAAATGACTCTGTAGGTAATATTTTGATAACGGGATATATAAGAGGTATTGTTGATTTAGAATTATCTCTAATAAATGGATATTGTGAAGTATCAGCAATTGGTAATGAGGCTAATACTCAAGTTCATACAAGAGGAACAATTAATAATGTAGGCGAAACTAAGGATGTTGAATTTGAGATAACTGATACAGAACAAACTTTGAATATTTATATGTGGGTAGAGAGGCCTGATCGGATGGATATAAAAATCATATCTCCAAGTGGTGAAGAAAGTAAATCAATTGTGTCAGGATATTACGAAACAATAAGTGGAGATTTTAATTTTGAAAATACAAAATATATATTAAACTATGTTTATCCAACTACGTTTTCAGGCCAACAATTAGTTCAAATTGCTCTTTTAAATATAACTAGAGGGACATGGAAACTAAGATTAACTGGTTTATATATAACTATCGGAAATTATAATATATATATGGATAATAGGGTTTTTTTAAATGAAGGTACTAATTTTGATAATCCTGACCCTTTTTATACAGTTAATTTTCCTGCAACTCAAGACTATGTTATATCAGTAGGAGCTTATGATTTACAAAATAATAATATGTGGCCACCATCATCGAGAGGTCCTAATATACAAAATCAATTAAATCCTGATATCATAGCTCCTGGAGTAAATATTATTGGACCTTACCTTAATAATACCTATGGAAGGTTAACTGGAACAGCAGCAGCAGCGGCCTATGTAAGTGGTGCTTGTGCTTTATTTTATCAATATACAATAGTAGATGATAGATATCCATATGAAGGATTTACACCTAATATGAAAGCTTTTTTACAGTTGGGAGCAACAAGAAGTGGAGGAACATTATATCCAAATAATATAGCAGGATATGGAATACTGAATGTTAGAGGAGTATTTGAACAATTTAGATAGGGGGGGAATATAAAATTAGAATAAAATCATACATCATAATATACCACTTATCGCAGCAAGAATTAGAAAAAGGTCTAAGAGATAATGGTATAGATAATTTTATAGTTTTAAATAGGCAATCTGCAGTTATTTATCTTCCAGAAAATTATGATACTGAAAAACTTAAGAATATAGATGTAATAGATTGGTTGGAAGAATCAGTGCCTATGAGCTCACTTATTAATATTACAAATAATTTAAATGATGGAATCAATGTTGTTACGGCTTCTGGAATAGGTGCATTCAATAACCCTTATGTCAAAGTAAGTGGTGAGGGAATATTAGTAGCTATAATAGATTCAGGGATAGATTACTTAAATGAAGATTTTATAAATGAAGACGGTACTAGTAAAATAGTTTCAATGTGGAATCAAGATTGTAATATATCAGAACCACCAGAAGGGTTTATTTTTGGCTCAGAGATATCTAGGGATGAAATAAATGATGCAATAAAAGACAATAATAAAGATTTATGTGTAGATGAACTTGGAACAGGAACTATAGCTGCAGGGATTATTTGCTCTGGAGGTAGAGTGAATAATAATTATAGAGGAATTGCACCAAATGTTGAGTTAGTAGTAGTTAAGCTTAGACAATACGAAGACACATATACAAAAGGAAAAATAAATTATGAAAGTACAGATTTTTTTGCTGCTATAGCTTATGTAATATCTGTATCTAAAGAATTAAATATGCCCCTAATAATAAATTTATCTGTAGGTGCAACATCAACATCATTTTACAACATATCAATTATTAATACTTTTACAGAATTATATCAATCAGGAATAGTAATTGTTAGTGGCGCAGGAAATGAGGGGAATACAGACATTCATTTTTCGGGTCAAATTAATAAAGGAATAACTTTTGATAAAGGGGACTACCAAGATATAGTTTTACAAGAGGGAGACGACACGAATCTGGATATTACTATAAATTTTCTTGGTGCAGATAAAGTCCGTGTAGCTGTAATATCGCCATCAGGCGAAATTAGTAAAATAGGTGAATATAGCCCTGAAAATATAGTAGTTAATGGTAGTTTTAATTTAGAAAATACAGGATATACTATAGAATATACTCTGCCGTGGTTGTTCTCAGGAACTACTGTCATAAATATTAAGCTAAGAGATATTAAGCCTGGTATTTGGACCATTAGAATTATTCCAGAGTATATTATAAATGGAAATTATAGCTTATATATTCCAAATAGAAATATTATATCTCCAACAACAAGGTTTTTAGATGCAGATTCATCTTTTACTATTACTAGATTTGGCCTTGTAAGAGAAGTAATAACAATTGGTACCTACAATGAAAAAACAAATTCCATGTGGCTGGGATCATCTAAAGGTCCTCATGGAGAAAATGAAATAAAGCCTGACATTGTAGCTCCTGGAGTAGACATTATTTCTACTTTTTTAAATAATACTTATAATACAGGTACAGGAAGTGGAGTAAGTTCATCTATAGTTTGTGGGATTTTAGCATTAATAATGGAATATATTTTAAATCAAACTGACTTACCAAGATACTCACTTTATAATGAACCACTAAAAACATATTTTGAATTTATTGAAAATGAAGATTGTAAGGTTCCAACATTAAGAGAAGTTTTTGATTTAATAAAAAGCAAGGATGTTATTTTAAACATTGAAGCAAAAACTGATTTAATACATTATGATTTAGAAC
>NZ_JANKBY010000184.1:0-7066 GCF_024621905.1 Terrisporobacter muris | reverse complement strand
TAAGCAATAAAAATAAATAATAATATAAAATAAAAATTATCATAATATAATAAAAATATAGCATAAAACCTACACTTTTTCCTTGACTTATATTATTTTTTTGTATATCTTGTAACATAGAGGTCTTTAATAGAAAGCAAATTAACTTTATATATAAATAATAAGAGGAGTGAGAATATGGCTGGAGCAGATATAGGAATAGATTTAGGGACGGCAAATGTCTTAGTATATGTAGATGGTAAGGGTATCGTATTAGAAGAACCATCAGTAGTTGCGATTGAAAAAAACACAAATACAGTTTTAGCAGTTGGAAATGAAGCGAGAAAAATGATAGGTAGAACACCTGCAAATATAGTGGCAATAAAACCATTAAAAGATGGTGTTATTTCAGATTATGAAGCAACTGAAAAAATGTTAAAATACTTTACAGAAAAGATAGTAGAGAAAAAAGGATTTAGAAGGCTTGTAATGCCAAGAATAATGGTGTGTGTACCAACAGGTGTTACAGAAGTTGAAAAAAGGGCAGTAGAAGAAGCAACTAGAGAAGCTGGGGCAAGAGAAGTTTATATAATAGAAGAACCAATAGCAGCAGCGATTGGTGCTGGTATGGATATATCTCTACCAAATGGGAATATGGTAATAGATATAGGTGGAGGAACTACGGATATAGCTGTTATATCTCTTGGGGGAGCAGTAGTTAGTGACTCAATTAAAGTAGGTGGAGATAAGTTTGATGCTGCCATAGTAGCTTATATTAAGAAAAAGCATAATCTTCTTATAGGTGAAAGAAGCGCAGAAAAGCTGAAAATGGAAATTGGGACAGCTATGAAAGATAGTGAAGAAAAGCTTATGAAAATAAGTGGTAGAAATATAATAAAAGGACTTCCAGAAACTATAGAAGTAAGCTCAGAAGAAATAGCAGAAGCTTTAGAAGAATGTATAAAGCAAATAGTTGCTACAACTAGAGTAGTATTAGAAAAAATACCACCAGAATTGGCAGCTGACATAAGTACATCTGGGATAGTAATGACAGGTGGAGGAGCATTATTAAAGAATTTAGATAAGAGAATTGAAGAAGCAACAGGAATTAATGTAATAGTTGCTGACGATCCATTATCTTGTGTTGCAAGAGGAACTGGTTCATCATTAAGTACATTAGATTTATTAGAAACAGGTGGAACATTTAAAAGAAGAAATAAAAAATAATATAAAAGGGCTGTCATAATAATTTTAATTAGTATGTACGGCCCTTTTTAATTTGTAAGAATTTTATATTTTATATGAAATATGGATAAAACATAAAATCCAACTACTTAATGGAGCAACTAACCAGATTTATAGTCCGTTGCCACATTAACAAAGCGAATTTTCAGATAAGTACATAGATGATTATGTTTAAGTTGAGAGTAATATTGATAAAGCAATAGTTTCAGCCAATTCGAGAATAAAATGTAGTCGAACATTATTAAATGAAAATCTATTATTTTCATCTACTTTATCTACAATACCTACAATTGAATGAGATCCAATTTGCGGGAGTTTTTTACCTACGCCTTTACCTGGAAGAATGGGTCCTTTTCTAATTTGGATATTTCCTATATTATTTATAGAACCTAAGCAGGCATCAATAGCTAAGAATTCACTGTTAGGATGTTTTTCTTTTACTTGATCAATAGATTCATATATGTTCAAGGCATGAATAGGATTATCTAGGGTACCGTAAACGGGGTATTTAAAGTCGCTATTTTTAAGCATAGTACCGACTAAAGGACCTAAAGCATCTCCTATAGCACGATCCGTTCCTATACAAATAACAACGGTATTTTCATTAATTATATCTTTGAGTATTAAGCTTAATATTTCTATAACATTTTCTTTTTTATAGTTCACTTTGGCTAAATACATAGGAACTTACCTCCCTTCAAAAATATATGAACTACCTAATAAAAAAATACATAACTTTAATAAACATAAAGACACTTATATATTAATCATATGATGCAAGGTGTAATAGTGTTCATAAAATAAATAAATTCTTGACACTATATCAAAAAAAGGTTATCATATAGTTGTTAAAAGTAATATTAAAATATGTGTAATCGTGATTACACCTTATCAAGAGAGGCGGAGGGACAGGCCCTATGAAGCCCAGCAACCACTTCCAATATTTGGGGGACGGTGCTAAATCCTACTTAACGGAAACGTTAGAGAGATGAGGTTAGTTAATTAGAATTTTTATGTGATAATTAACCTCTTCTGTCAAAGAAGAGGTTTTATTTTTACCCAAATTGACAAAAATACATAATAAAAAGGAGGAAGTACAATGTCAAGACATTTATTTACATCGGAGTCAGTAACTGAAGGCCATCCAGATAAAATGTGTGACCAAATTTCAGATGCAATATTAGATGCTTTATTAGAGAAGGACCCTTTATCAAGAGTAGCTTGTGAAACAACTACAACTACAGGATTAGTATTAGTAGCAGGTGAAATATCTACAAAAGCTTATGTAGATATACAAAAAATAGTTAGGGATACAATAAAAGAAATAGGATATACAAGAGCTAAGTATGGATTTGATAGTCAAACTTGTGCAGTTATAACTGCTATAGACGAGCAATCATCAGATATAGCTATGGGAGTTGATGAAGCTTTAGAAAGTAGGAGTGGAGAACAAACTGAAGAAGAAATAGAAGCTATAGGAGCAGGAGATCAAGGTATAATGTTTGGATTTGCATGTAATGAAACTCCAGAATTAATGCCATTACCTATATCTTTAGCACATAAATTATCTAGAAGATTAACAGAAATAAGAAAAAATGAAACAGTAGATTATTTAAGACCAGACGGTAAAACTCAAGTTACAGTAGAGTACGATGGAAATAAGCCAGTAAGAGTACATACTATACTAATATCTACTCAACATAGTGAACATGTGGATAACGAAACTATAAGAAAAGATTTAATAGAGTTAGTAATAAAAGAAGTTATACCAGCAGATTTACTAGATGATGAAACTAAAATATACATAAATCCAACAGGAAGATTTGTTATAGGTGGACCACAAGGAGATACTGGTTTAACAGGAAGAAAAATAATAATAGATACTTATGGAGGATATGCTAGACACGGTGGTGGAGCATTCTCAGGAAAAGATGCAACTAAGGTTGATAGATCGGCTGCTTATGCTGCAAGATACGTTGCTAAAAATATAGTAGCTGCAGGACTTGCAGATAAGTGTGAAATAGAACTAGCTTATGCTATAGGTGTTGCTAAGCCATTATCTATATTTGTTGACACATTTGGAACAGGAAAAGTGTCAGAAGCTGAGTTAGTTGAATTAATTAATAAGAACTTTGACTTAAGACCAGGTGCTATAATAAGAGACTTAGACTTAAGAAAACCTATATACAGACAAACAGCTGCTTATGGACACTTTGGAAGAACTGACATTGATTTACCATGGGAAAGAACTGACAAAGCTGAAACATTAAGAAAACAATCTTCAGTAAAATAATTTTAATAATTAATATAAATAATAAAGAGTTGTAGAATATACGGCTCTTTATTTTTTTTACATTAAGTGATAACATAAAATATACTTATAATACTAATAATTATAAGTATGAGTTAATAAATGATTTTAGGAGAATTAAAATGGAAAAATTACAAGGAATGGTTAGCGATATAGTCTTTAAAAATGAAGAGAATGGTTACACTATAGCATCTTTAGCTAATGAAAATGATGAAATAACTATTGTAGGCTGTATGCCAACTTTATCTGTAGGAGAAAGTATAGAGGTTGAAGGAAAATGGATTAATCATAAAATTTATGGTTCTCAATTTGAGGTACAAAGCTTTATGCCTGTTACACCGTCTTCTTTAGAAGGTATTTATGTTTATTTATCTTCAGGTATGATTCATGGAATAGGCGAAAAAATGGCTAAAAGGATAATAGATAAATTTGGTGTAGATACTTTAAATATTATTCAAAATACTCCAGAAAGATTAACTGAAGTAGAAGGAATAGGTATGAAAAAAGTCAAGCAAATCCAAGAGAGCTATGAAGAAAATAGAGAGCTTAGAAATATAATAATACAACTATCTCCTTATGGAATAACTCCTAATTATTGTTTAAGAATATATAAAAAATACAAAGATAAGTCTTTAGAAGTGATAAATAAAAATCCATACAGATTAGCAGAAGAAGTAAGAGGTATAGGATTTAGAATAGCTGATGATATAGCTAGCAAGATTGGTATAGATAAATATTCTCCAGATAGAATTATGCAAGGTATTTTATTTACACTAAATCAAAGTCTAGGGAGTGGTCATACATACTTGCCTAAAAGGGTATTGATTGAACAATCAGTTAAAATTTTAGGTGTAGAGCCCACATTTGTAGAAAATGGAATCATAGATTTGGCATACAATCAAAAATTACATTTAGAAAATAGAGATGGAGAAATTTTAGTATATTTAATGATGTATTATATATGTGAAAATGGTGTGTGTAAGGAAATTGTAAAGTTATCTCAACATGAAACTAAAGATTTACATATTAATATAGATGAAGAAATAAAAATTGTTGAAAAAGAAGATGAAATAAGTTTAGCCAATAATCAAATCTTAGCAGTAAAAGAAGCTATAAATAATGGAGTAACAATTATTACAGGTGGTCCTGGTACAGGAAAAACTACAACTATAAATACTATAATAAAAATATTTGAAAATAACGATCAAAAGGTAGTTTTATGTGCTCCAACAGGTAGGGCAGCTAAAAGAATGAGTGAAACTTCAAATAAAGAAGCTAAGACTATTCATAGGCTTCTAGAAATGGGATTTTCCACAGATGGTGATGAATTAACATTCTTTAAAGATGAAGAAGACCCCATAGAGGCAGATGTAATAATATTAGACGAGGCATCTATGGTTGATATTATATTAATGTATAATCTGCTAAAAGCAATAAAACTAGGAACAAGGTTACTTTTAGTTGGAGATAGTGATCAGTTACCGTCAGTAGGAGCAGGAAATGTTCTAAAAGATATAATCGATTCTGGTGTAATAAAGACAGTGCGATTAGATGAAATATTCAGGCAAGCAAGAGAAAGTATGATAGTAGTAAATGCCCATAAGATAAATAATGGAGAACCATTATTTTTAAATGTTAAAAATAAAGATTTCTTCTTCTTGAGAAAAAATACAAACGAAGAAATTTTAAATGAAATAATAGGCCTTGTTAGCGAAAGGCTACCTAAGTTTTATAACTTTGATAAATTAAAAGATATACAAGTGTTAACATCCATGAGAAAAGGTGACCTAGGTGTAACAAATCTAAATATAGAATTACAAAAATACCTTAACCCTCCTAATAAATATAAACAAGAAGAAGAGTTTGCTAAGAGAACTTTTAGAGTAGGGGACAAAGTAATGCAAATTAGAAATAACTACACGAAAAAATGGGAAACAGAAGACAAAAGTGATAATGGTGAAGGTATATACAATGGAGATATTGGATATATATTTCATATAGATAAAGATAAGAAGACTGTTTTTGTACTTTTTGATAAGGTGAAAATTGCTTCTTATAAATATGATGAACTAGATGAACTTGATCATAGTTTTTGTACTACAATTCACAAAAGTCAAGGGAGTGAATTCCCTGTAGTAGTTATACCTATAGTTTGGGCTCCTCCTATGCTACTAAGTCGTAATTTACTCTATACTGCAGTAACAAGGGCAAAAAAACTTGTTGTATTAGTTGGTGATGTTAAGTATTTAGAACAAATGATCAAAAATAATAGAATAAATGACAGATACTCTAATTTATCATATAAATTAAATAAATTTATAAAAGAAGGGTTGTTAAGTAGATAATAATGAGATTTATATCAAAGTTAATTCCAAATAATATAAGAGAAACTATAAAGGTTCTAATAAATTATGTTTATCCTAGAAATATAACTTGCATAATTTGTGATAATCCCATAAAACTAACTAACTCTTATTCTCTTTGCAGAAGTTGTTTTAAGGAGCTAAATTTTATTTTTGATGGATGTAATAAATGTGGCAAACCTATAGTAAATAGAAATTTGGAAAGAGAAAGCTTAATTGAGTGTAACTATTGTTATAATAAAACTTTTTACTTTGATAAAGTAATCTCTTGTATAGAATATGATGATATAAGTAAAAAATTAATTTTAGATTTTAAATATAAAAGTAAAACTTATTTGTGCAAATATATAGCGTGCCTAATGGAAGAAAAGTTTTTGCTAGAAGGTATAGAAGCTGACTATATATTATTTGTTCCTTTACATAAAAAAAGACTAAAAAAAAGGGGATTTAATCAAGCAGAAAAAATAGCTAATAAATTAGGCGATTTACTAGATATACCTATATTGGATTGTATTAGCAGAGTAAAAAATACAAAAAAGCTATACAAGCTAAATAAAGAAGATAGAGAAAAAGAATTGAAAAATGGATTTAAGATAAAAGAGAATATTAATCTTATAGAAAATAAAAATGTAATATTAATTGATGATATTTTTACTACAGGATCAACAGCAAATGAAATATCAAAAGTATTGAAAATGAACTCTGTAAATAGTATATGTATATTTACATTACTAACAACTTGTGTAGATGTATATATAAAGGAATAAAATTCTATTGACAGAATTGTTTTAAGCCGTTAAAATAGTAATATGTTTCAGGTCTGTGGTTGCAAGTCCAAGCCAGACGCAGGCTAAAGGATCCACGTAAGTTAACACTAAAAATTGGGTTAATGATCATGGTGCGTCTTAGATGTAAGACCTACCGGTATTAAAATCGAGATGGTTAGTAGTGAGGCAAACCCGAGCGAAAGCTGCAGTAGGCGAGTGTGGGGTCAAAGACCAGGTCAGCTGAAACAAAAAGTACCTAATAGGTACTTTTTTTTATAAAAAAAAGAAAACGATTTCTAAAAAATATTGATAGATATCAATAAAATTGCATAATATAGAAATATATATCTATATTAAGAAAAATTTCTCAAGATTATATAAACAAGAATGAAATAATAATT
>NZ_JANKBY010000183.1:0-7111 GCF_024621905.1 Terrisporobacter muris | reverse complement strand
AGATAGAATAAAAATCTAGTAAAAAAAAGTAAAAAAATATAAAACTTTTACTAAAACTATTTACAAAGAAAACCATATTTAATATTATAAAGTTAGGATGAACATTATAGGAGGAGTAATATGTACTTAGGAGTAGATTATTTGATAGAATAATAGAAAAAGTTAAAGAAAAAATCTAAAAGTTATATTTGGAATACCAACATCAACAATGTCAGTTTTTAATGTACTTCAGATATAGAGGAGCAACTAAGGGAGCAGAACCATTCTTTGAAAACAATGTGAATATAGATGTAATACAATCATATGCATCTTTTGATGAGTACCAAGTACTATTACTTCCAGTAATGATAGTTTATAAGAAGGAGGTTCAAGAAAAAATAAGAGAATTCGTTAAGGCAGGAAAAACTGTATTACTAAGATTTATAAATAGTGTAAAAGATTACTACAACAATTTAACTTTAAATGAGTTTAACCCAATCAACTTTACAGACTTTGTGGGAGCTTATGTAGGATGTGGTGCAGACGACAACATAGTGAATAAGTTAGAGTATAAAATCCTAGTAGAAAACAATATAAAAATTATAAAATCATAAAAGGATGTAGAAATAGTTAAAAATTCTGTTAGTGGAAAAATAAAATACTTTGTAATGAATCATACAGACAAAACTCAAGAATTAAAAAATACAATAGTAAAGCCTTACGAAGTTTTAATAGTTTAAAATATATTAAAATTATTGTGGTTGAAAAAATATAAATGTAGGGAGAGACAAAATGAAAGCAAATATGATAAAAATGTTTAATGAAATTTATGGGGAAAATGAAAACCTAAGAGTATTTTTTTCGCCAGGAAGAGTTAACTTAATCGGTGAGCATACAGATTATAACGGTGGGAATGTGTTTCCATGTGCTTTAAGTTTTGGAACCTATGGAGCTATAGCCATAAGAAATGATAAAACAGTAAGAATGTATTCTGATAACTTTAAAGATTTAGGGATAATAACTTTTAATATAGATGAATTAGTAAATGATGAAAAGCACGATTGGGCAAATTACCCAAAAGGTGTTATAGATATAATGAGAAAGCATGGATACAATGTGGAAAGTGGATTTGATATGGTTGTATTTGGAAATATACCAAATGGAGCAGGATTATCTTCATCAGCATCTATAGAGTTATTAATGGCTGTAATAGCAAACGATTTATTTAACTTCAATTTAGACAGAGTAGAATTAGTAAAATACTGTCAAGAAGCAGAAAATAAATTTATAGGAGTTAACTGTGGTATAATGGACCAATTTGCCATAGGAATGGGTAAAGAAAATAGTGCAATCTTACTAGACTGTAATACTCTAAACTATTCATACAGCCCTGTTGATTTAAAAGAAGAAGTTATAATAATAGCTAATACAAACAAAAGAAGGGGACTAGCTGACTCTAAATACAATGAAAGAAGAAGTGAATGCGAAAAAGCTTTAGAAGAACTTCAAACAAAATTAAACATAAAATCTTTAGGTGAACTTACAGAAGAAGAATTTGAAAATAATAAAGATTTAATAAAAGATGAAATAAGAGTAAAAAGAGCAAGACACGCAGTTTATGAAAATCAAAGAACTTTAAAAGCTGTGAAAGCTTTAGAAAATAATGATATACAAACTTTTGGAAAGCTTATGAACGAGTCTCATACTTCTCTTAGAGATGATTACGAAGTAACAGGAAAAGAATTAGATACCCTTGTGGAGCTTGCATGGAAACATGAAGGTACTATAGGAGCTAGAATGACTGGTGCTGGATTTGGGGGATGCACAGTATCCATTGTAAAAAGAAGTCTTGGAGAAGATTTTATAAACACTGTATCTAAAGGATACAAAGAAATAATAGGATATGATGCAGATTTTTATGTGGCAAATATAGGAAATGGAACTAGAGAAATATAGTTTATTGGAGGGAAATAGTATGATATTAGTTTGTGGTGGAGCAGGATATATAGGAAGTCATGCCGTAAGACAACTTATAGATAAAGGTGAGGAAGTAATAATAGTAGATAATTTAGAAACAGGACATGAAGATGCAATTCATCCAAAAGCTAAATTTTATAATGTGGATATAAGAAATGAAGAAGAATTAGATAAAGTATTTGAAGAAAATAAAATTGATGAAGTAATACATTTTGCAGCCAACTCATTAGTTGGAGAGAGTATGACTAATCCATTAAAATACTACAATAACAACGTTCACGGGACAGAAATACTTTTAAAAGTTATGATAAAACATGATGTTAAGAAAATCGTATTCTCTTCAACAGCAGCAACTTATGGTGAGCCAAAGAGTATACCAATATTAGAAACAGATCCAACTTGTCCAACTAATGCTTATGGAGAAACAAAACTTGCCATGGAAAAAATGATGAAATGGGCAGATGTGGCTCATGGAGTGAAATTCATATCACTTAGATACTTCAACGTGGCAGGAGCTCATGCAAGTGGAGAAATAGGTGAAGACCATAACCCAGAAACTCACTTAATACCATTAATATTACAAGTGCCACTTGGAAAAAGAGAATTTATATCAATCTTTGGAGATGACTACGATACTCATGATGGAACTTGTATAAGAGACTATATACACGTAATAGACTTAGCTGATGCACATATATTAGCAGTGGAAAAATTAAGAGCAGGTTCAAGTAGTAACATATACAACCTGGGAAGTGGAAATGGATTTACAGTAAAAGAAATGATAGAAGCAGCTAGAAAAGTTACAGGACATGCAATACCTGCAAAAGTTTGTGAAAGAAGAGCAGGAGATCCAGCTAAACTAGTGGCAGCTTCAGCAAAAGCTAGAAAAGAATTAGGGTGGGAGCCTCAGTTTGAAAATGTTGAAGCTATGATATCTTCAGCATGGAAATGGCACCAAGAACATCCTATGGGGTTTGAAAAATAGTGGGAGATGATAAAATGAGCATATATACAGAGTTTGAAAGATTGATTAATTACGGATTAAAGAAAAAATTATTTGAAGCAGAAGATATAACTTATGTGAGAAACTCTCTTATAGAGCTATTCAAACTAGATGAATATATAATAGAGAAAGTTGAAGATGAAAATTTAGAAAATCCAACATCTATACTGGATAATTTACTAAATTACGCCTTTGAAATGGGAATACTTGAATCTAACACATCTGTTTATAGAGATTTATTAGATACTAAAATAATGAACTTACTTATGCCTAGACCGTCTGAAGTTATAAGAGAATTTAATAAAAGATATAAGGCAGATAAAATAAGTGCTACAGATTATTTATATGATTTAAGTAAATCATGTGATTATGTTAGGACTTCAAGAATTGCTCAAAACATCACTTGGAAAGCTGACACGGACTATGGTGAAATAGATATAACTATAAACTTATCAAAGCCAGAAAAAGATCCAAAAGCAATCGCTGCTGCAAGAAATATGAAATCAGCATCTTACCCAAAATGTTTACTTTGTAAAGAAAACGTGGGATATGCAGGAAGATTAAATCATCCAGCTAGACAAAATTTAAGAATAATACCATTTGAACTTAATAAAGAAGAGTGGAACCTACAATACTCTCCATATTCTTATTACAATGAACACTGCATAATATTTGCAAGTAATCATGTGCCTATGGTAATAAACAAAAATACTTTTGATAGAAATCTAGAGTTTGTAGAAAGATTCCCTCACTATTTTGTAGGTTCAAATGCAGACTTACCAATAGTTGGAGGTTCTATCCTTACTCATGACCACTACCAAGGAGGTAGATATGAGTTTGCCATGGAGCGAGCAGAAGATGTTTATACTTTTGAAATTGCAGGATATGAAGATATAAAAATATCAATAGTCAAATGGCCACTATCAGTTATTAGACTAAATGGAGATAACAGAGTTAAGATAAGTGAACTTGGAGAAAAAATATTAAATCATTGGAGAAGCTACTCTGATGAAAATGTGGGAGTACATGCCTTTACACATGAAACTCCTCACAATACAATAACTCCTATAGCTAGAAGAAGAGGACAAAATTACGAGCTAGATTTAGTCCTAAGAAACAACAGAACAAGTGATGAACATCCAGATGGAATATTCCATCCTCACAAAGAACTTCATCACATTAAAAAAGAAAATATAGGATTAATAGAAGTTTTGGGTCTGGCAGTTTTACCAGCTAGATTAAAAGAAGAATTAACTCAAATAAAAGAATGTTTATTAGATGAAAATAAATCTAATTTAATAAAAGAAGATGAAAACTTAAGAATTCATTTAGAATGGTTTAATAAATTAAAAGAAACATACACTGATTTAAATGAAGAAAACGTGGATGAAATACTAGAAAAAGAAGTTGGAAATATATTTACTAAAGTATTAGAACATTGTGGTGTTTTCAAATGGGACGAAGATGGAAAAATAGCAATGAAAAGATATATGGAAGATGTTAAAAGCAATATAGAAAATCTATAAGATTTGATAAAATATAATTCCCGCTGCTCTTTGTGAGTTGGCGGGAAAATTTACATAGGAGCTAATTTACTCTTAAAAAAATTTAGACACTAAGAAAGAGGATTGTTATGAAATATACTAAAAGAATAGTAGGCAGTTTAAATGGAGAAGTTATAGTGGCTCATAATATTAAAGCAACAAATGGGTTTGAAGTTGAAATACTAAATTTAGGTGGAATAATAACAAAAATAATAACACCAGATAAAGATAATAATTTGGAAAATATAGTAACAGCATATAAAAACATAGAAAGCTATTATACTAATCCTTCTTATTTTGGGGCCATAGTGGGAAGAACTTCAGGAAGAATTTGTGAAGGAAAGGTAGTTATAGAAGGAAAAGAATATAATCTAAATAAAAATTACGGACTTCACCAAGGTCATGGTGGAAACAGTGGACTAAGTAGTAAAGTATGGCAAGTAGATATTGAAGAAGGTAGAGATTATATTAAATTAAATCTATCAATAAAATCTTACCATAATGAAGAAAACTATCCAGGTAATTTACATATAGTAGTTTCATTTAAAGTTTATGAAAACTATATAATAGAAGAAACATACAGTGCAATAACAGATAAAACTACATTGATAAATATGACTAATCATACTTATTTTAATTTAAGTGGAAATCTAAAAAGACCTGTAACGGATCAATATATGAAGTTGGATAGCAATAAATTAGTAGAAATAGATGACACATGTGTACCTACAGGTAAGCTTTTAGATGTGACAGACACGCCTTTTGACTTTAGAAATATAAAGTGCATAGGTGAACATATAGATGACTCTCATGATCAGATAAAAATAGGATGTGGATATGATCATCCATTTTTACTAGAGAAAAAGAAAAATATATATATGGAAGATAAAATATCAAAGCGAAATATGAATATAACTACAAATCAAAAAAGTGTGGTAGTATATACTATGAATTTTACAGATGACCAAACTTTATATAATAATAAAAAAGACCAAAGACGTTATGGAATATGCTTTGAAACACAAGCCCCACCAATAGGTAGAAATATGTGTTTTATAGAAGACTCTTTAATAAATAAAGATGAAGAGTATTCACAAAAGACTATATATAAGTTTGGTATAAGTAAATAAAGTATAAATAAAAGGGATTGAATAGTTCTATCAAGCATAGGAAATGATAACCTATACTTATTTGCACACTCTATGGGAGGAGCTATAGGTGGATTATTTTTAGAAAAGTACAATGATTATTTTCACGCAGCCATATTAAACATGAATATCTTCAAACATCAGGAGCTTCATTTAGATGGTTAAAAGAAAGCTTTAAACATACTAAAAACATTGTGAAAAAAGTATATGTAGATGAAGTGATTAATTAATCGAAACAAACAGTTTTAAAATATGTAACAAACGTATTGAGTATAGTAATTAATATCGAAAATCGATTTCCTAAGGATTGTTATAATTTATCTTATTGTAAAGAATATGAATATTAAGTATAATAACTTATGCATTACATTTTTACAAACAGGAGCATAAATTCAATATGAAAAAAATAAATAGATTGTTAATAATATCGCTATTAATATTGATAAGTTCTATATCCCGTATATATGCGGATACAAAAGATAGTAAAGACATGTATAATATTCTTTTGATAAATTCATATGATATAGATAACAAATGGGAAAATCGTGTAAAAGATGGTTTGAAAGAAGTAACAAAAGATAATCCTAATATAAACATAAAAACTGAATATCTAGATATTAGAAATAACAACAATGAGTATTATATAAGAGATTTTGAAACATTATTAAATACAAAATACAAAGATAATGCTTTTGATATGATAATAACAGTAGATGATGAAGCATTTAACTTAGTTAGAAAGGGATTATTTGACAAGAATAATATATTTTATAAAAAAATAATTGTTTTTACTGGAGTAAATGAGAGAATAAACCTTACATCTCAGGAAAAAAAATATATAACTGGTTTTATGGATTCTAGATCTAAAATAGAGATAATAAAGTTAATAAGCAAACTTCATCCAAATGCTATAAATATAAATGTGTTATTGGATAACACTAATTATAGCAAAGATATAAAAGAAAAATTATTGGAAAATGCATATTTATTAGATAATAATATAAACTTAAATTTTATCCAAGGTAGATATGAAAATGAAATACTAGAAGAACTTAAAAAAATAGATGAAAGTAACCAAGCTGTATTAGTATGTGGTGTATATAAAGATAAGAATAGCAATAATTATATAAAGCCTGAGGAACTAATTACTAAAATAAAGGATATAAAGGACCAGCCAATTTATACAAGTATAGCAGATTATATAGGCAAAGGCACAGTAGGCGGATACGTGGATATTGGAGTGGAATATGGAAATGCCCTTGGGAAAATGGTTTTGAAAATATATGAAGACAAAAGTATATCACAAGTACCATTAATTAATAAGTTAGGTGGTAATTATGTAGTTGATTATCAGCAAATATATAATTACAATATAAATCCAGTAAATCTTCCAAAAGAAACTATAATAATAAATAAAAAACCTTATCAATTGCTTTTACCAATAAATCAAATAATACAAG
>NZ_JANKBY010000182.1:0-7233 GCF_024621905.1 Terrisporobacter muris | reverse complement strand
ATCTATGTTTATCTTTATAAACAAATATTAATTTTAGGTGATTAAATGACTTATAGAGAAAAAGAAATTTTACAAATCCTAAAAAGTAATCCTATGATATCTCAACAAGAGTTAGCCGATATGCTTAATATATCTCGAACTTCTGTAGCTGTTCATATAACAAATTTAATGAAAAAAGGGCAGATATTAGGAAAAGGTTACATTTTAAGAAAAGAAAATTACGTTACAGTTATTGGTGGATCAAATATGGATATTCAAGGATTTCCAAACAATCCTCTAGTAATGTATGACTCTAACCCTGGCGGTGTAGACATATCCATGGGTGGAGTTGGTAGAAATATAGCAGAAAATTTAAGTAGACTTAGTGTAAACACTAAACTTATTTCAGCTATAGGAAATGACTTATATGGGAATACTATTCTTTCTGAGTGTAAAAATTTAAATATAGATGTAAATGATTGTTTTGTATCAGATGAATACTCTACTTCAATTTATGTTTCTATATTAAATGATTCAAAAGATATGCAACTTGCCATAAGTCATATGGACATTATTGAAAAGCTGGATGAATCTTTTATTCATTCAAAATACAAGTCAATAAATGACTCTAAAGCTATAGTTATAGATACTAACTTATCTATGGAAACTATAGACTTTATTACAAGAAATCACAGCCATTTACCAATTTTCGTAGATACTGTTTCTACTGCTAAATGTGTAAAAATAAAAGATATACTTAATAGGTTTGAAGGTATCAAACTAAACAAGTATGAAGCAGAAACTTTATCTGGAATAAAAATAGAAAATTTAGATGATGCTAAGAAATCTTGTGATTACTTTATAGAAAAAGGTGTAAAGAGTGTATTTATAACACTTAGCAGTGATGGTGTATATTGTGCAAACAAAGAACAAACACTACATATACCTGGTGTTAAAATTGATATAGTAAATGCTACAGGAGCTGGAGATGCTTTTATGTCAGGAATTATTTATGGATTTATGAATGATCTTAATATAGAAGAAACTGCAAAGTTCTCTGTTGGAGCTTCGATTTTAGCCCTATCTCATAAAAATACAATCAATCCTAATTTAAGTGAGGATTTAATAAATAAAACAATAAAGGAGTTAATATAATGTTAAAAAAATACTTACAAATACATCCAGAAGTTGAAGCAGCAGTAAAAGAAGGAAGACCAGTAGTTGCTTTAGAATCTACAATAATATCTCATGGTATGCCATACCCTCAAAATGTTGAAATGGCAAGTACTGTTGAAAATATAATAAGAGAAAATGGTGCAGTTCCTGCTACTATAGCTATAATAGATGGAGTTTTAAAAGTTGGTTTAACTAAAGAAGAAATAGAATTCTTAGCTACAAGCAAAAACGTAGTTAAAGCTTCAAGAAGAGACTTACCTTTTATAATATCTAAAAAATTAACTGGAGCTACTACAGTTGCTACTACTATGATATTAGCTGATTTAGCAGGTGTTAAAGTATTTGCTACAGGTGGTATAGGTGGAGTTCATAGAGGTGCTGAAACTACTATGGATATATCTGCTGACTTAGAAGAATTAGCTAACACCGATGTTGCTGTTATATGTGCTGGAGCTAAATCAATATTAGATATAGGTTTAACACTAGAATACTTAGAAACTCATGGTGTTCCAGTTGTTGGATTTGGAACTGAAGAAATGCCTGCTTTCTACACTAGAAAATCAGGATTTGGTGTTGACTACAGAGTTGACTCTTCATTAGAAGTTGCTGAGGCTTTAAAAGCTAAGTGGGACTTAAACTTAAAAGGTGGTATGGTTATAGCTAACCCTATTCCAGAAGAGTTCGAAATGGATTACGATACTATAACTAACGCTATAGAATCTGCTTTAAAAGAAGCTGAAGAAAAGCACATAGGCGGAAAACAAGTTACTCCATTCTTATTAGACAAAGTTAAAACTATAACTGAAGGAAAATCTCTTGCTTCTAATATAAAACTTGTTTACAACAATGCTAAAGTTGCTGCTAACATTGCTAAAGACTTAGCTGAATTAAATAAATAATAAATAACCTTATACAAAAATAGTACTTGTTTTATTGATTAGAAAATCATTAAAACAAGTACTATTTTACTTACAAGGATATTATATTCACTTTAAATCTGCGGAAAACTTCTAGACCAAAGTAAAATTAATGCATCCAATAAGTAGTAAAAAATTAAATTTTGAGCAACGAAGTTGCCTAAAATTTCATATCGCCCACGCTGTGGCTTAAAGTGATAACGAGGATATATCGTTGACGATATGCTTCTCAATTTTGGCGACATGAGCGAAGCGAATTTTTTAATTTATATCTTAAGTATATTAACATCATAAGTTTTTGTTTTTTCTTTATTAACAAGTTTTATTAACTCCTCAAAATTTTTAGTATTTCTCACCTTTTCATCATTTCTCAATAATCTAAATTCTCCCAATTTTGTTTTAGCATTATTATCTTTAATTATTAAATTAAAAAAGTTTTCTTCTGTTGTTCTTAAAAAGTTGATTAAAGCTGACTGAGTGTCATGTTCAATAATTTCTCTTTCCTTTAAAATAAGAATATACTCTCCTCTACATTCTTTTATACCCTTAAAAATCATATCCTTTCCATCATTGCTATTAATATTTATTGTTTTTGCTCCAAAGTTATTAATAATATCCTTATCAATAATAGAAGAATTAGGAATAGAAACAATTACTTCACTAGAAATTTCATTTATACTTTTTATACTTAGTAACAAAGTATCATCATAAGAACCTCCCACTATTAATACACTTAGTAAATACTCTGGTGTAGGAATAGATGCTTTTCTCAATTGTCTAAGAATAGTTCCCATATTATATGAATCCTCAAAATTATTGTCAGGATACATATACATTGAATATTCACAGTTTAAATATTCTAATAAAGCATCTTTTGCTTTTGTTGTTTTTCCTATTTCTATATAATATAAACATTGTAGAAAATATAAGTCTCTAAAATTGGGGTATTTGTTTTTGAATTCTGATAATATATTTATTGCTTCATCATATTTTTTTTGACTAGCTAAACTTTTTGATATGTTAAGAATTAAATAAGGTAAATAACTTGGAAGTTTATCAGGATAATTATTTCTTGCAAATCCTAGACCTTTATAATACATCTCCAGTGATTTGTTAATATCATTGGCTCGTGAATATTCATTCCCTATGGAATAATAAAAATATCCATCTCTATCTTCCTCTGGATAACTTTCTAATATTTTTAAATTTCTTTTTTGTTTATCCACCATATTATATATTTTAGGATCATAGCCATAATGTAATATTTTTAAATTTGTTGCTTGAATTTTGTCTTTTCCACCATTTTCTTCTATGGAAAAGATTACTTGCTCGTGCATTTTATTTCTAAATCTATAAAGCTTATTATTTCTAAATACTCTAAGCACTACAGCATCGCCTAAGCTTTTATTATCAACTATATTTTCTAATCGTAAATATAATGCTTCCATAGATGTAGCATTAATAATATTTTTTAATTTTTTACCATCCTCTTTTGGTAATACTTCATCACCATCTAATACTATTATCCAATCCTTTGTAGCCTTTTCTAAAGAAATATTTCTAGCTTCACTGAAATCATCATTCCACTTATAACTAAAAACTTTAGCACCATAAGATTTTGCTATTTCAATTGTTCTATCCGTGCTACCTGTATCAACAATTATTATTTCATCTGCAATGTTTACCATGCTATCTAAACATGCTTTTATATTTTTTTCTTCATTTTTAGTAATCATACATAAACTAAGAGTTTGCATAATATACCCCCATAATAAAATTTTATTAAAGATGGCACCTAGTATAGATGCCATCCCCTTATCATTAGTTAATAAAATTTATTATTCACATTCTTCACTGTCAATTTCAACAGATTGTAGTTTACATAAAGAATATATGCTAATATCTCCATTAGGTTCTTCTGATATTAGTAAGCCATTACCAGCTCTTGCTGAAACAGGAGATATACCTTCTCTAGAATTTCCTGCTAGTACATTAGCATTTTCACCATCAATACTTTCTACAACATCTACTGTAGAGATTTCAAGCTCAACATTAGTAACTACTGTTGCATTTTCTGTATCTAATTCTACAGCATCTACAACATCTACCCTAGAAATAGTTCCTACAGATACTACTGTTCCAGTAGAGATTGTATTTATTGTAGTAACAGTTTGAGTTACTGGTCTTACATTTGTTACAACAGTTGTTAGATTAGTATTATCTAATCTAGTTACATTAGTTGATCTTGGATTTACATCATAAACTGCTTGTACTCCTGAAACTCCGATACCACTTACTACATTTGCGCTACCTAAAGTTAAATTAGAAACTACTGAAATATTAGAAGGAGTCACATTAGTTAAGAATCTTTGATCTCTAGTTACTAAATCTGATACACCTTCTTCAGTTTCATAAAATACATTTCTAACTACAGTTACAGCATTTGGAGTTATATCTCTTAGCACAGTCTGAGGACTTGTTGTAATACTATTTACATAAACTGCGGTAATAGCATTTACAGAAGATACTACAGCAGTAGTTCCAGAAGTGATATCTGTAACTATTCTAGCAGTATCAGTATCAAGTTCAGATACGAAAGCATCTGTGGAAGTAGTAATAGAAGAAACTACTTCTACTGGGTTTACTAAGCTTACACTATTAACAAAGTTACTTCTTTGTGGATTAATATTTCTAACAACATCTGCTGTAGTAAAGTTTAGCAATTGGTTAACAACTTGAGTATTAAAGTCTACATCATTAACTACATCTGTATTAGTAAAAGTTATACTATTTACTGCATTCATAGTTGTATAAGTTACACTATTAACTACATCAGCAAATGATACATTTAAATCTCCTACTATATTTTCGTGCTCATCTTCACTAAATCCAGCCAATACACCATCTGCCAAATAACCTTCATTCACATTATGAAGATAATTATCTGTACTTTCATCAAATACTGAAATATCAACACAACTTGATACTACTGGCTCTCCATTTATAGTAACATCTGCATTTAAATCAAAATAAACATCTTCTAGTAAGTCACAAACTTTAAAGTATGGTATAGAAGGGCAACGATGCTTCTTATCTTTACATTTGTCTCTATATATTTCTTTCTCCTCATAGCAGTTATACTTGTCATATCTATCTTTCTTACAATCACATTTATCATAACAATTACACTTATCATGGCAATCATCGTCATATTTATCATCACAGCAACATTTTTTTAATATCTCATTTATATCTTTTATCATACAGTTTAATTTATTTGTTAAATTAGTAGTAAAATTAACTATTGAAACAGGTACATTTTCAGCTATAACTTCAAGAGCACCTTCGCCTAAACAATTTCCAACAGAAACTGATCTTGGCTCTTGTGTATTAGTATCCACATCAAGATTATTCAAAACATTATCTATCGCAAAATGATTTTCAGAATGTAACAATACATCAGTAGCATCAAATGTAACTGAACTTACAACTGATATGGTAGTAGAATCTACATCATCTACAAGAGGAGTTGTTGTAAATGACAAATCCTCCACAGCTTCACCAGCAAATACAGTCATACCATCAACTATTTGTATTCTGTTAGTTGTAATACCATTTACAACATTTATAGGTGTGTAAGGAACATCAGTTACAACTGGTGCTGTAGATATTGAAATATCTTGATTTATTGTAATAGTATTAGTATCAATTTCAGTTATTGCATCAGCAAAAGAAGGATCAGAAGCAATTATTACTGTTTCTCTAACTGGAGTTACACTATTTATAACATTTTTAGTAGCATAAGTTACACCTGATACTCCAAGTAATGTTGTTGAAGATACTGAACCAATTACATTGACAGGAAACTCATCTATACTTTGTACTACCTGTACTTCGCTAGTAGTTATTTCATTTACAAGCTGAGCTGTATCATAATCCACAATATTAGTAACAACTTCACTAGCTTTTGTAATACTTCTTACAACTTGATCTGTAGAATAGTTATTTACAACACTTATATTATTACCATTTGTAGTTACGCTTTGCACTACAAATGTAGTAAAAGGAGAAACACTAGCCACAACATTAACATCATCAGCAAATGATGCAGTAAGAATTCTTTCCGTAGTTTGTTGTATATCTCTAACTACTTGTTGATTATTTGTAGTTATATTTTTTACTACACCTGTGCTTATTGTGTTTACATCAGCCACAACATTTACAAAAGAAGCATTAACTTCAGCAGTTTCTAATACTTGTTCAGTATCTAAAATTGGCTCTACATTATTTACAACAAGAGTAGTATTTACCTCACTTACAGCAAATATTGGTCTAGTATCTCCAATACGGCCTACTCCAGATAGTTCATCAACATTGTTTACAACATAATCTCCTAAAGTATTGTCACATTTACAGTTACATTTTTCTTTTTTACATCTTGGACAATAACTTTCATCATCTAAGTCATATGCTAAATAAGGATTTTCACAACTTTCAGCCAAAGCGTACAATTTATTTAAAAGTCTATTTCTAAAATTTTCAGATAAAGAACTAGTTAATATTTCTATTTTTGATATGCTATTTAAAGCTATAGCTACACAGTTGTATATAATAGCATCATCTGTTATTTCTACTGAACACTTATTTCTAGTAAAAGTTATAGTAAAAGTGCTTCCATCAGTTGTATATATTACCACATCTAATGTTGCAGAGTTTCCTAAAGAACGTGCAGCTTCTCTTATAATTTTAAGAGCTTGTCTTATAGTTTCTGTACAACAATCTGATGGAAATGAATCTGATTTTTTACATTTTTTATCATTGTCGCAGCATTTATCATCTGGATATTTATCTTTACAGCAATAATTATCACAGTATATGTCTTTTGGATATTTGTCTGTGTAGTAATAATCATCTTTATATTTATTACCACAATGTTTGTCATCGTATTTTTCCTTATAATAATTTTCATCGTAAGAGAATGATTTATTACATTTTTTGTCAGACTCTATATAATGTTTTTTGGTACTTTTGTAATTACCCAAGCTTATCCACTCCTAGCTTATATTAAGATATTTTTATCTCAATATAATATTATGAAAATAGTATTAATTTGTTACTTTTTAAATTAAAATGTTTAATTTTAGTTATTGTATTTTTTTAG
>NZ_JANKBY010000181.1:0-7292 GCF_024621905.1 Terrisporobacter muris | reverse complement strand
AAGATAAAAGCCAAGAAGTTAATTCTTGGCTTTTAATTAATATAAATAATATATATGAAGGAAAGTAGAATTCTTAAATGTAGAATAAAGAATTTGGCCAATACAGTCGCTCAAGCAAAATGAATATTATAATAATTCAAATTGCTTTATAAGTTTTGCATATTCATATCCCTTTGATGTTAAGAAGTATTCTACTCTTGGAGGATATTCATAAAAGTACTCTTTATTAATTAAATTATCCTTTTCAAGTTCTTTTAATTTTTCACTAAGTACTTTATGACTTACTTCTCCAATAGATCTTTGTAATTCAGTAAACCTTTTTCTTTTGTTAGATAAATTATAAATAATTGAAGATTTATATTTGCCTCTTATGGGTTGAAAATTATTTTCCATGTTGAGAGTATCATGATGACTATTCATTTAAATTCTCCTTGTATTTAATATTTAAATATATTTTGCTCAGAAAATAAAATATAATACTTACTAAAAGGTAACTAATAAATAAGTTTTGAAATTTTAGAGGTAATATACTAAAATATGAAGTTTATATAAAATAATAAATGCCAAGTAATTTTACTTGGCATTTATTATTTTATATATTTTAAATACATCATTTGTAAAAAAATCCTATACAGCTATACTATCAACATCAACGTAGTTACGTAGTGATCTTACACATTCCCAACCTTTTATAGTTAAGAAGTATTTTATTTCAGTAGGATATGCATAATTTACGCTTTTATAAATCAAACCTATTCCTTCAAGCTGATGTAACTTTAGTGTCATTATATCGTAACTAACACCGTTCATTAATTTTTGAAGCTTAAAAAGAGTTTTTCCTCCAGATTGTAAATTGCACATTATAACAGTTTTACATTCGCATTTAATTGGATCAAATCCTATAACATGTTTACAAACTTTATTTTCACAATTTTCATTTTTCAAAGTAATCACCTTTCCTTTTAAAATATTCTTAGTTTATTTAACTATATCAGTAATAAACTTTATTTATTACTATAAATATAGTATATACAAAAATAGTTAGAAAAGCTACTAAGTTTTCAGAAAATTTCGAAAAATAATTTATTAACAAATTTAGCTTCTTTGTATGCCAAACACGGACATGGCATTTATAATATGTAACTCCATGGCAACCTTAGCGCCTTCAGCATTTCTATCTTTTATAAAGTCCATAATCATTTTATGGTCTCTTAGAGTTAATTCATTTATTTTATCAAACTCTTTAGATAAATAAACCCCCTTATTAATGGCTTCATTTATTATAGGCATTAAATCTTTTATAAAGGAATTATGGCTGGCTTTGGCAATAGCATTGTGGAAATATTGTTCATCTTCATTTCTATCTTCCTTATTTAAAATTTTTTCTTCTACTCTTTGACCATAATACAAGATGTTTTCCATATCTTTTTCAGTGGCTCTTTGAGTGGCATAATAAACAGCCATAGGTTCTATTATAAGTCTAAGTTCGAGTAAGTCTTTTAAATCAGAAACAGTATTACTAAGTTTACCAAGGTCATGATTATCTAGGGTATTATTAATAACATAAGTCCCCCTACCACGTTTTATTTCAAGAATATTTTCTGTTACAAGGATTCTAATAGCTTCTCTTAATGTAGTTCTACTAACGTTTAATTCTTCTGATAATAAATTTTCATTGGGTAGTTTATCTCCAATTTTATATTCTTTTTTTACTATTATTTTTTCTTTTAAATCATCAGCAATTTGTAAAGATAGTGAAGGTTCTTTTCTTTTCATATAATCCTCCTAGAAATTTATTAATTATACATAAAATGATTCTCATAATGTTTTAATTAACAGAACTATAAATTTAAATATTCTGAAAATTATAATTGACATTATACATATGTAGCACTAATATTATGTTATACAACTATCAAAGATGTCTAACAACTATTTGATAATAGTATTATAACACATTTTAATACAAAAATAATTATCTGAAAACTGAGAATATATAAATTATAGGGGGGGAAATAACATGAAAAGTGATAATGTGAGAAAAGGAATGCAGCAAGGACCACATCGTTCTTTATTTAATGCACTGGGTCATACAGAAGAGGAAATGAATAAACCACTAGTTGGTATAGTAAGTTCTTACAATGAAATAGTACCAGGGCATATGAATCTGGATAAAATAGTTGATGCAGTGAAACTTGGAGTTGCTATGGCAGGTGGAACACCTGTAGTATTTCCAGCTATAGCAGTTTGTGATGGAATAGCAATGGGACATGAAGGGATGAAATATTCCTTAGCAACTAGAGAGCTTATAGCAGATTCAACAGAATCTATGGCGCTTGCTCATCAACTAGATGCACTAGTTATGGTGCCAAACTGTGACAAAAATGTACCTGGACTTTTAATGGCAGCTGCAAGGGTAAATGTGCCTACAGTATTTGTAAGTGGAGGACCAATGCTTGCCGGCCGTGTTAAAGGAGAAAAGAGAAGTTTATCTTCAATGTTTGAAGCAATAGGAGCTTTTGCTGCAGGAAATATGACTGAAGAAGAAGTTACAGAATTTGAAAATAAAGTTTGTCCAACATGTGGATCTTGCTCTGGAATGTATACAGCAAACTCTATGAATTGTTTAACAGAAGCAATTGGTATGGGATTAAAAGGAAATGGTACTATACCAGCAGTTTATTCAGAAAGAATAAAACTTGCAAAGCATGCAGGAATGAAAGTTATGGAGTTATATGAAAAAAATATAAGACCAAAAGATATATTAACTGAAAAAGCATTTATGAATGCATTAACAGTAGATATGGCACTGGGTTGTTCTACTAACTCTATGCTTCATTTACCAGCAATAGCTCATGAGGCAGGAGTAAAATTAACACTAGATTTGGCTAATGAGGTAAGTGCTAAAACTCCAAACCTTTGTCATTTAGCACCAGCAGGATATACATATATGGAAGATTTAAATGAAGCTGGTGGAGTATATGCAGTAATGAATGAACTTGATAAAAAAGGATTATTATATACAGACATAATAACTGTAACAGGTAAAACTGTAGGGGAAAATATAGCAGGGTGTGTAAATAAAGATAAAGAAACTATAAGAACAATAGAAAATCCTTATAGTGAAACTGGAGGACTTGCTGCACTTAAGGGAAACCTTGCACCAAATGGTTCTATAGTAAAAAGATCAGCAGTTTGTGATGAAATGCTGGTACACGAAGGACCAGCAAGAGTGTTCGACTGTGAAGAAGATGCTATAGATGCAATAAAAGGTGGGAAAATAGTAGCTGGAGATGTGGTTGTGATAAGATACGAAGGTCCAAAAGGGGGACCTGGAATGAGAGAAATGTTAAATCCAACCTCAGCCATAGCAGGAATGGGTCTAGGAGAAAGTGTGGCGCTTATAACAGATGGACGTTTCTCAGGAGCATCTAGAGGTGCATCCATAGGACATGTTTCACCTGAAGCAGCAGTTGGAGGTCCTATAGCTTTAGTAAAAGAAGGAGATTTAATAAAAATAAATATAAATGAAAAAACTCTTAATATGGAAGTATCAGATGAAGAATTAGAGCAAAGAAGAAAAGCATGGACTCCTAGAGAGCCTAAAATAACTACTGGATACCTAGGAAGATACAGCAAAATGGTTACTTCTGGTGATAGAGGATCAGTTTTAGAACTCTAATATAAAGAAGTTAAATAATGTTAATTATTTAAAATAAAAAATTCACTCTAGGCAATGACATTGCTTAAAAATTCTTTAGTCATATGTTGTAAAAGATTTCATGTGACTAAGAAGTCATACTTTGCTTATTAGAGAAGTTAAAAATTAAAAAGGGGGAAAGATAATGGAAACATTAGAAAAAGTAAGTAAATTTGTTGGGAAGTATATGGCAATTATTGTACTTATAGTAGCAGCAGTAGCTTTATTTGTACCCACGTCTCTTAACTGGATACAAACATCTTGGATAAATTACTTATTAATGATAGTAATGTTTGGAATGGGTCTTACTATAAAACCTGGTGATTTTGCCATAGTCTTTAAAAGACCAAAAGAAGTAATAATAGGTTGTATAGCGCAATTTACTGTTATGCCTTTGCTTGCGTTTGCACTTGGTAAAGGATTTGGATTGGAGGATGCATTATTAGTTGGTCTAGTACTTGTGGGAACTTGTCCAGGAGGTACATCATCAAATGTTATGAGTTATTTAGCAAAAGCAGATGTGGCATTATCAGTAGGAATGACTACAGTATCAACGCTAATAGCACCAATATTAACTCCAGCAATAACTTATTTACTATTAAAAGCTACAGTGGAAATAGATGCTTTTGGAATGTTTTTATCTATAATAAAAGTAGTAATTATACCAATAGGTTTGGGACTTATAATTAATAAACTATTCTCAGAAGCAACAGAGAAAATATCAAAAATATTACCTTTAGTATCTGTAATAGCCATAGTTTTAATAGTTGCATCAGTAGTTTCAGCAAACTCAGATAAAATATTAACTACAGGTGCAATAGTATTTGTCGTGGTAATACTTCATAACTGTGGAGGATATGCCTGTGGATATGGAATAGCAAAAGTACTTGGACTACCTTTGGTTAAGAGAAAAACTATTGCTATAGAAGTAGGTATGCAAAACTCAGGTCTGGCATCAGGTCTTGCAACTACAGCATTTCCTAACTTAGCAATGGCAACAGTACCAGGTGCTATATTTAGTGTGTGGCATAACATATCAGGAGCAATAATAGCAAATATATTTTCCAACATGACTGAAAAATATAAAGTAGAAAAGTGTGGTAAGGAAATACAACAAAATTAATAATAGTAAAAATGTAAAAAGGGATTCAAAATAAATATTTATTTTGAATCCCTTTTTATATGTAAGAACTACACAATAAACTCATGTTTATAAACATAAAGTATCAAGAAAATATTTTTAGCATATTATAATATAAAATTCAAACAAAGGGGGTTGGGAGATTTGGAATGTTTTAAAATAGAAAAGGGAAAATCTCTAGTTAGGGTATTTAATGCACTACCAAGTGGTGAGGCTATTGATGTATATATTGGAGGCGTTCCATTTTTTAAAGATGTAAAATATAAAGAATTTACTCCGTATATTTATTTAATAAAGGATATTCATAAAATAGATGTATATAAAAGTGGAACGACGGAAGTTTTAATTAGGGCTTCTCTTCCATTACCAAAGGATCAGGTATTTACTATGTCTACAACTGGAAATTCAGGAGAAGAAAGTATGATATTTGTTGAAGAGTCTCTTGATTATATACCATCAAAAGAAAAGGCTATTGCTAGAACTATAAATATAGCACCAAACTTAGGAAGTGTTAATTTATTATATAATAATAATCCTGGTGTTAATAATATTACGTATAGAGATCAAACACCTTATGTATACTTACCAGCAGGACAATATAAAATATCACTGGAGGATAGTACAACGGGAAATGAAATAATTAGTCAAAATTTTGAATTTAAAATTAATCGTATATATAGTATGTATATAATTCAAAAAAATGATACTGATTTTGAAATGGTTCAATCTGTAGATGGTAATACTTATGTATGTAGAGAAAATTAAATAAATATGTTTAAAAGGGTATTTTGAAATGAATCTTGCAAATTATTTCAAAATATCTTCTTTTTTGAATGAAAAAATTGCAAGGAAAATGGTTTCTTGAATCTTTTATAAAATAAATTGCAATTTAATGATAAAATTATGCAAAATTATGTTGTATTTTAGGAAAATATATCATATAATTAGTTTAAATGAATGACAGACGCATATAAAAATCATTTTTCACATTAATTAAACAAAAAATAAAAATATACATATTATTGGAGGAGGAAATACAATGGAATTATTAAATAATTTAGTAGGAATTGTAAACGAACTTTTATGGTCTAAAGTACTTATAATAATGTTAATTACATTAGGACTTTATTTTACTTTTAGGACGAAGTTTGTACAGTTTAGATTTTTCGGTGAAATGTTCAGACTTTTAGGAGACGGAGCAAAGGGAGAGAAAAAAGAGGGAGCTGTTTCATCATTCCAAGCTTTCTGTATATCGACTGCATCTCGTGTAGGAACAGGAAATATAGCAGGTATCGCAATGGCAGTTGTTGCTGGAGGACCTGGTTCAGTATTTTGGATGTGGCTTATAGCACTTATTGGTTCGGCATCAAGTTTTGTTGAATCTACACTAGCACAAATATTCAAGATAAAAGATGGTGAAGGATTTAGAGGAGGACCTGCATATTATATGGAGCAAGGTCTTAAAAGTAAAGGTATGGGAGTAGCATTCTCAATACTTATAACAATATGTTTCGGGTTTATATTCAATGCAGTTCAATCAAATACAATAACAGCAGCATTTAATAATGCTTTTGGTATGAATAGATTAGTTATAGGTTTAATACTTGCTGCATTAACAGGAGTAATAATATTCGGTGGTGTACATAGAGTTGCAAAGGTATCTGAAATAATAGTACCAATATTTGCAGTATTATATATACTAGTTTCTTTATTTGTTGTAGTAATAAACATAGGAGAAATACCAGGAATAATAAAAGCAATATTTGAAAGTGCTTTTGGGCTTAGAGAAATGGCTGTAGGTTCAATGAGTGGTATGATATTAGTTGGTATAAAAAGAGGATTATTTTCAAATGAAGCAGGTATGGGGTCAGCTCCAAATGCTGCTGCAACTGCAGACGTAACTCATCCAGTTAAACAAGGTTTAATACAAACATTAGGTGTATTTACAGATACAATAGTAATTTGTTCATGTACAGCATTTATGATACTTTTATACTCTGACTATGCAACTGCTGGTTTAGAGGGAATAGAATTAACACAAGCTGCACTTTCATCTCAAATAGGACCAATAGGAAATGTATTTATAGCGATTTGTATATTATTATTTGCTTTCAGTTCAATAGTTGGAAACTACTACTATGGAGAATCTAACATAGAGTTTATGAGTAAAAATAAAACTATATTAAATGTATTTAGAGCAATGGTTGTTGGTATGGTACTATTTGGATCTGTTGCAAAAGTACAATTAGTATGGGATTTAGCAGACGTATTTATGGGAATCATGGCAGTAATAAACTTAGTTGCTATAGCTCTACTTGGTAAATATGCATTTATAGCTTTAAAAGATTATTCAGATCAAAAGAATGCTGGAATAAAAGAACCTGTATTTGATGCTTCAAATATAGCAGGATTAGAGAATGTAGAGTGCTGGAAAGAAGAAAGAGAAGAAAA
>NZ_JANKBY010000180.1:0-7299 GCF_024621905.1 Terrisporobacter muris | reverse complement strand
CTAAAAAAATGTATTTGTTAAGGATTTTTAAAAGATTACTTGAATGAGGTAAGTAAAGATTAACGAAAAAGTTAAAATAATAACAAAATTAGAAGTTTTTTGTTTGCTATAATTTCCTTTTTTTGCTAATATTATTAGTAGTACGTTATATATAATATAGATACAATTTTTAAATAGGGGGTAAATTAAATGAGTGAAAAATGCTGTTGCGGGACTGATAAATGTCAAGACTTCAAAGAGCTTGATCCCGTATTAGAAAAATATGCCAAAGTACCTGGTAGTTTAATTACAATATTGCAAAAAACTCAAGATATCTATGGGTACATTTCAATTGATGCAATGAATTATATTTCTGAAGCTACAGGTATAAAAACAGCCAAAATTTATGGTGTTGCAACATTCTATGCACAGTTCAGATTACAACCAATAGGAAAATATTTGGTAATGTTATGTCAAGGAACTGCATGCCATGTTAATGGTTCTGAGATGATAGAAGAAGCTGTATGTGAATTTTTAGGAATTGAAGATGGGCAAACAACAGAAGATGGAATATTTACATTAAATAATGTTGCATGTTTAGGATGTTGTTCATTAGCACCTGTTATGATGGTTAAAAGTGCAGATGGTGATGAAACTTATGGAAACTTAACTAAAGATTCTGTTAAAGAAATATTAACAGAAATTAGAGAAAGATCATAGGGGGTGAAAAGTGATGAAAGTTATAATCGGTCAAGGTAGTTGTGGTGTTGCAACTGGTGCAAAAAAGACAGCAGCAGAGTTTGAGAGACTTATTGGAGAAAAAGGGTTAGATATAAAGGTGGATATTACTGGTTGTGTAGGTACTTGTTACCTAGAGCCAATTGTAGATATATATGACGATAATGATGTTATGACAAGATATGTGAAAGTGAAACCTGAATGTGTTTCAGAAATAGTAGAAAAACATCTTGTTAATGGGGAAATAGCTAATGATTTAGCAATATCAGATGAAGATAAATTATTTATAGAAAAGCAACAAAGAGTGGTACTTAGAAATTGTGGTTTAATAAATCCAGAAAAAATAGAAGAATATATAGCTGTTGGTGGTTATGAAGCAACTAAGAAAGTAGTTACCTCTATGAGTCAAGAAGATGTAATAGAAGAAATAAAAGTTTCAGGACTTAGAGGTAGAGGTGGAGCAGGTTTCCCAACTTGGTTTAAATGGAATGCTGCACTACAAAATAAAGCAGATCAAAAATACATAGTATGTAATGCAGATGAGGGTGACCCTGGTGCATTTATGGATAGATCTGTTTTAGAAGGTGACCCACATTCACTTATAGAAGGAATGATTATAGGCGGATATGCAATGGGTGCAACTGAAGGTGTTATATATGTTCGTGCTGAGTATCCACTAGCTATACATAGACTAGAGATAGCTATGGCTCAAGCTAGAGAAAAAGGATATTTAGGTAAGAATATATTGGGTTCAGGATTTGATTTTGATTTAAGAATAAAAGCAGGTGCTGGAGCTTTCGTTTGTGGTGAAGAAACTGCACTTATAGCTTCTCTTGAAGGAGAGAGAGGAATGCCAAGACTTAAACCACCATTCCCAGCAGCAAAAGGTTATTGGCAAAAACCTACAAATATAAACAACGTGGAAACGTATGCAAACGTTTCTTGGATAATAGTTAATGGTGGAGCTGCATTTGGTTCAATGGGAACTGAAAAGAGTAAAGGTACAAAAGTATTCGCTCTTGCAGGAAAAATCAAAAAGGGTGGACTAGTTGAGGTTCCAATGGGTCTTCCGCTTAAAGATGTTATATTTGGAATAGGTGGAGGAATAAAAAAAGATAAAGCATTCAAGGCTGTTCAAATGGGAGGGCCATCTGGTGGTTGTATACCAGCTGCTTTAATAGATACTCCTGTTGATTATGAAAATATTAATAAAACTGGGGCTATAGTTGGTTCTGGTGGTATGATTGTAATGGACGAAACTACTTGTATGGTAGATATGGCAAGATATTTCCTAGATTTTACTAGAAAAGAATCTTGCGGTAAATGTAACTACTGTAGAGTTGGTACTAAGAGAATGCTTGAAATATTAGAAAGAATTACTAAAGGTGAAGGTAAGGATGGAGATATAGAACTTCTTGAAGAATTAGCAATGAAGATAAAAGATGGTTCTATGTGTGGACTTGGTCAAACTGCTCCTAACCCTGTTCTTACAACTATTAAATATTTTAGAAATGAATATGAAGACCATATTTACAATAAAAAATGTACAGCTAAATCATGTAAAGCTTTAATTTCATTTAATATAACTGAAGATTGTAAAGGATGTACAGCTTGTGCTAAAAAATGTCCTGTTGGCGCAATATCTGGTGAAAAGAAAGAAATGCATGTAATAGATCACGATAAATGTATAAAATGTGGTAAGTGCGAAGAAACTTGTAAATTCGGCGCAATAGTTAGAGACTAGGGGAGGAGGATGATAATATGAATAAATTCAGATTAAATATAGACGGTAAAGAAGTATTTGGTTTACCAGGTCAAACAATTCTTGAAGTTGCAAGAGAAAATGATGTTTTCATTCCTACTCTATGCTACGATGAAAGAACTAAAATATATGGTTCATGTGGTTTATGTGTAGTTGAAATAGAAGGAATGCCTAAAATGGTGAAAGCTTGTGCTACTGAAATTTCGCCTAATATGATAATAAAAACTAATACTGAGAGGGTTATAGAATCTAGAAAAACTAACTTAGAGTTATTATTATCTAATCACGTTGGTGATTGTAGACCACCATGTGTTCTAGCTTGTCCTGCAGGAACTGACTGTCAAGGATATGTTGGATTAATAGCAAATGGAGAATATGATGCTGCTATAGAATTAATAAAAGATAGAATACCATTACCTGCTGCAATAGGTAGAGTATGTCCTCATCCTTGTGAAGAAAAATGTAGAAGACAACTTATAGAAGAACCAGTATCTATCGCTTGGTTAAAAAGATATGCTGCTGATAAAGATTTAGAAAGTGAAAATCCATTTATACCAGAAATAGCTGATGAAACTGGAAAATCAGTTGCTATTATAGGTGGTGGACCAATGGGTCTATCTGCTGCATACTTCTTAAGACAAATGGGACACTCTGTTACTATAATAGAATCTATGCCAAAGCTTGGTGGTATGCTTCGTTATGGTATACCAGAATATAGACTTCCAAAAGCTGTTTTAGATGAAGAAATAGCTTTAATAGAAAGTATGGGTGTTAAAATGATACCTAATACTAAAGTTGGTGTTGATATACCATTTGAAACTATAAAAGAAGACTATGATGCTGTACTTCTTGGAATAGGTGCTTGGGTATCTACTGGTGTTAGATGCAAAGGTGAAGATAGTGAAGGAGTTATAGGTGGTATAGACTTCCTTAGAAAAGTTGTTAGAAATGAAGAAATAAAACTTGGTGAAAATGTGGCTATAGTTGGTGGTGGTAATACTGCAATGGATGCTTGTAGAACTGCTGTAAGACTAGGGGCTAAAAAAGTTTATAATATATATAGAAGAACTAAAAATGAAATGCCAGCTGATATGGTAGAAATAGTTGAAGCTGAAGAAGAAGGAGTAATCTTCAAAAATTTAACTAATCCTATTGAAGTTATTGCAGACGAAAATGGAAGAGTAAAACAAGTAGTACTTCAAGTTATGGAACTTGGTGAGCCTGATAGTTCAGGAAGAAGAAAACCAATACCAGTAGAAGGAAAAACTGAAACTATAGATATAGATACTATGATTTTAGCTATAGGTCAAGCAGTAGATGCTTCTAAATTCGAAGGAATGGATAAAACTAGAAAAAATGCCATAGCTTACGATAAAGATACATTTATGACTAGTATGGAAGGTGTATTTGCAGGTGGAGACTGTGGTAACGATAAGATATCAATAGCAGTAGAGGCTATAGCAGATGCAAGAAAAGTATCAAACTCTATAGATGCTTATTTAAATGGTGAAGTATTAAAATATGAAAAACCATTTGTTGTTGAAAGATTTGATATAACTGAAAAAACATTTGAAGATAGAGAAAGAATGTGTAGACCAGTTATGGATCAATTAGAAGCAGAGGAGAGAAAAGATAACTTTACTGAAGTAGTATTTGGATATGATGATGATCAAGCACTAAAAGAAGCTTCTAGATGTTTAGAATGTGGTTGTCATGACTACTTCGAATGTAAATTAATAGATTATGCTAATCAGTATGATGTTCACCCAGAAAGACTTGCTGGTGATAAAAATGTAATAGAATTTGAAGATGATCATCCATTTATAGTAAGGGACCCTAACAAATGTATACTTTGCGGACTTTGTGTAAGAGTTTGTGATGAAGTTATGGGTGTTGGTGCTTTAGGTCTTGTTGATAGAGGATTTGATACAGTAGTTAAGCCTTCTCTAGAAAAACCTTTAGCTGAGTCTGGATGTATATCTTGTGGACAATGTGTAAGTGTTTGTCCAACAGGAGCACTTCAAGAAAGACAAAGTGTAGTTAAAGAAGTTCCACTAGATACAGATGTAACAGATACAACATGTTCATTCTGTTCAGTAGGATGTAGCTTACATTTAGAAACTTATGGAGATATGTTAATTAAGTCTAATCCAGATAAAAATGGTCCAGTTAATAAAGGATTATTATGTGGTAAAGGTAAGTGGGGATTTGATTGTGCTTCATTAGAAGGAAAATTAACTAATCCACTTATAAAAGGTGAAGATGGATTTAGAGAAGCCAATTATCATGAAGCATTAGTACTTACTGCTAAAAAAGCTGAAAGTATAGCTGCTAAATATGGTAAAGATGCAGTGGCTGTTGCTATATCTGATAGATTTACAAATGAAGAAGCTTATGTAATGAAAAAATTAGCTGATACAATGGGAGCTAGAACACTTTGCTTTAATAACGTGGAAAGTGGATTAGAAAAAGTTTTAGGTCTTGATGCTTCTCCTAATACAATAGATGAATTATTATCTACAAATGTAATAGTGGCATTTGGATTTGTAATGGAAAATAACCCAGTAATCCAACTTAAGTTAAAACAAGCTGCTGAAAATGGAGCAAAAGTATATGTAATAAATCCAGAAGGCTATGCTGTAAATAATTTTGATTTTGCTACAAAGGTTGTATATGTTGAAAATGATGTTAAGGCTGTTAAAGAAATGGCTAAAGCTTTAATAGAAATAGGCAAAGTATCATCATTAGATAATTTTGAAGAATTTAAAGCTTCACTAGATGGTGTTTGTGTAAGTGATGAAATAAAAGAAATAGCAGGTGCTTATGCTAATGCTAAAAAAGCAATGTTAGTATTCCAACAAAATGTGGTATCTGTAGAAGCTGCTACAATGATAGCAAATATAGCTTTACTTTCAGGACATATAGGTGCACCTAGAGATGGTATACTTCAAATAAAAGCTAAAAACAATTCACAAGGATTAATAGATATGGGAATTAAAGCTGGAGCAGAAGCTATGGATGGTGTTAAAGCTCTTCTATGCTTTGGAGAAAATCCTATGACTAATTTATCTAACTTAGAATTCTTAATGGTATTAGATACTCATATGACTGAGACTTGCGATATAGCTGATGTTATATTCCCAGGTACAGGATCAGCTTCAGTAAACGGAACATTTACTAATACAGAAAGAAGAATTCAAAGTGTAAATGCTGCTATAGATGAAAATGTATTATCTAACTTTGAAGTTGCAGCTGAAATTGCTCATGTATACGAAGTAGATTTTAATTATAGAGATAGTGCTGATATAAGCATTGAAATGGAAGATGTTTTACCTAAATATAAATATGCTAAACTTGGAGAAGTATATGGTAACGTATTATCTCCGGTTGATGCTAAATTTGTAGTTGTAAATGATGGTGAATTTGTAAGTGTTCACAACTGTACAGATAATTTAATGAATGTTATAAATGAAAGATTACCTAAGCAAGTTAAATGTGAACATAAAAATATTGCATATAATGCTTAAATTATAAAATACAAATTTTAAATTAACAAATAAAAAGGATCACTTTTAAGTGATCCTTTTTTAGTTGGTAATTGTTTGGAATTATTTATTGTTTTCTATAGCCTTATCAGCATAAGTTGTTGTTACTAGTGAATCATAAGGTACTTTTTCGTTTAATTCTCCGCCTTCAATCATAACATCCATTAATCTGTTTAAGCTATCTTCTTTTAGAAGAGGATCTGATGCCCATGCATCTATTTCTTTATATTTATGAGCAACAACTTCTAGATCTTCTAGTGAATTATCTTCAAAGAATGGTTGCATAGCTTTAGCAATTTCTTTATCAGATGCTTGTTGAACCCATTGTTGACCTTTATATAAGGCATTAGTAAATCTTTGTATTAAATCAGAATTTTTATCCATATATGATTTAGTAGCACTATAGCAAGTAAAAGGTATTTCACCAGCATCTTGACCAACAGATGCTACAATATAACCTGCACCTTCTTTTTCAAGTTGAGTTGCTGTAGGTTCAAATGCAGTAGTATAATCAGCTTCACCAGCAGCAAATGCGCCTGCCATTACGCCAAACTGAACATCTGTACGCACCTTCACTTCACCTTTAGATGTATCTTCACCAATAGTTAAATCTTTATTTTTTAATAAGTATTCCAATGTCATTAGAGGAACTCCACCAGCTCTTCCGCCTAATATTTCTTTTCCTTCTAAATCTTTATAGGTAAAATTATCATTTTTTTCTCTAGATACTATAAAACTTCCATCTCTTTTAGTTAATTGTGCAAAGTTAATAGCATAATCGTCGCTACCTTGTTTATACACGTATATGGAAGCTTCAGGACCCATAAGACCAATATCAGCTTCTCCTGAAATTACTGCAGCCATAGTTTTGTCAGCACCTTGTGCATCGATAAGGTCTAATTCAATTCCTTCCTCTTCAAAGAATCCCTTAGTAATTGCTGCATATTGAGGTGCATAGAATACAGAATGTGTTACTTCTGCCACAGTAACTTTATCCAACTCTTTTTCCTTTTTAGCTTCATTGCTTGAAGAACAACCAGTAAGGCAACAAGCTCCTAGAGAAAGAGCACTTGCAAGAGCAATAATCTTTTTATGCATATATCCATCCCCCTATAAATTTGCGATAATATATTATATTAAAAGAGGTAAGAATGTGTTACAAAAATTTTCTTCGCTTAAGCCACTGAGTGGTGCTATGAAATTTTAGGAAACAGATTTGCTAAAAAATAAAAAGAACATATGAATTATATGTTCTTTTTATGGTATCTAATATAT
>NZ_JANKBY010000017.1:0-26955 GCF_024621905.1 Terrisporobacter muris | reverse complement strand
TTAGCAAAAATAACAATAATATACAAAAAACATATAAAAAAGGTGCAGGAGCAAATGTAAATAATTCATTTGCTGGATACGCTCCAGATGAATTAGAAAAAATCTTGTTAGAAAGTCAGAAAGGTAAGTTTTAAAAACTTAGGAGTAGCTTATTGCTAGTTACTCCTAGAAATGACAATGAAGGGGGACAAAATAAAATGAATTATACAAATTTAGAAATTAAAGATAAAACTAATGAAGAATTATTTAAAATAGCTCATGCTGGAAATAAAGAAGCAAGAGATTATCTTATAACTAGTAATATGAAACTAGTATATAAGATAGCAAATGAAACTAGAAATATTTTAAAGGAAGTTGATTTTGAATCTTTAGTTCAAGAAGGAAGCATTGGATTAGTGAAAGCAGTTGATAGATTTGAAGTAGAAAGAGAACTTAAATTTGGAACATATGCATCTTGGCTAATAAGAGGACAAATATATCAGTACTTAAGAGATCTTAACGAAATGAAGCCGTTTAGAGTAAGAAGAAGAGATAGAGACTTATACAAAAAAGCACTTGAATCTAGGTATGAATTACAACAAAAATTATTAAGAGAACCTACCTTAAAAGAAATTAGTGATTATATAGGAGTTGGAATAAAAGATTTAGGAAGTACTTTTAATTGTATGGAAGGTCATAAAAGCCTATATGAATCATATTATAAGGGCGAAGATGGAACGGATATGAAGCAAATTGATACAATAGAAAATCAAAATAACTTATCAGAAGAACAAATCTTAAATAGAGTGATTATTAAGGATAGATTAAAGAAGTTGAAAGATAAGCAAAGAAAAGTAATAGAGTTAAGATATTTTAATGATTTAACTCAAGAGCAAGTAGGAAAAGTATTAAATACGACTCAAGTAACAGTATCAAGATTAGAAAAGGCTGCATTAAACACTTTAAGAGAAATAATTTAGGAGTGAGCATATGAGGAGAATATTAGGAGGAAAAGAGAAGGCTTGTGGTTGTTGTGGTGGAACTGTAGTGTATTTACAAGTTAAAAGACTAGGAACAGTATCACAGTGTAGGGAATGCGGATCCATGACTAATGGAAGAGCAAAAGATGAATTTAAAATATATACTTATTCGGAGGATAGATAATGAGGATATTAATTAGTATGGGGTTATGCATGATTGGCTCACAAATAATAAAAAACACAGTAGTGATTAATGCTAGTAATATATATGAGCTAAGTATAGGTGTTATTTTGTACTATATGGCTGGATATATCATAAGGAGGTAAATATGAGAGAAATATTATTAAGATTTTGGGATAAAGAAAATAAGTCTATGGTATATCAAAACAAAGAGAGTTTATTTCCATTAAGTTATTACAAGATTGTATGTGATTGTTTTACCGACTTCGAATTTAGATTATTTAAATTAAAGAATAATACAATGAATTTTGAAGAAGTTGAGAGTGTAAAAATGCAATATACAGGACTTAAAGATATGAATGGTATAAAAATATACGAAAGTGATATTGTTGAATATGTAAATAAAGGTACTAAAGGCATAGGTAAAATTGTATATGGCTTATATGACAATGAACATCAGACAGATTTAGGGTATTATATACAATGGTTAAATCAAGAATATTGGAGAAATGATTTAGGGTACTGGAAAAAGAAAGGAATAGAAGTTAGAGGAAATATATATGAAAATTCAGAGTTATTGGAGGAGAAAAGATAATGACTAAGTTAAAAGCTAAAGTAATAAAAAATAGAAATAATAAATACAATGTACATGCTGAACTAGATGGACGATATATGCCTATTGGTAGAACTATAAATGAATTTGGTAAATATGAACTCTTAGAATGGAATACAGAAGAAGAAGCTATAAATCATATACTGGATGACAATAGGCTAGAATTAGTTGATTAAAGGGTGGAGTAAATGAAAGGTAAAAAGATTGAACAAGTGTTAATACTTGCTAATGTTTATATAGAGGAAGGTATGACTTACTCAGATGCAGTTAAGAAAGCAGAAATAGAAGTCAGTAAGTTAGAAAGGGAAAAATATGAAAGTAAAATTTAAGATACCTACAATTCCAGTAGCAAAACAAAGACCTAGACTTGGTAAATACGGATCAGTGTATACGCCAACTAAGACTAAAGTATTTGAAGAAATATGCAGACTAGCATATAGAAACAGATTTTATTTTGAAGATAAATATATATCTGTAAAAATACTATTTAAGTTTGAAATACCTAGTAGTTATTCTAAAAAGAAGAAACAACAGGCTCTAGAAGGTAAAATAAGACCTACAAAAGCAGATATTGATAACTATATCAAAAGTGTACTAGATGGACTGAATAGAGTTGCCTGGAGTGATGATAGATATATTTCTAGTATATGTGCAGAGAAAATATTTTCTGATAAATCGGAAATTATAGTTGAAATAGAGGATGTAGAGTGAGTGTTATGATTATGAAGTATAGAAAATTATATGAAAAGCATCATTTACAAAAATACAAAGATAAAAATGATAACAAAGTAGAAAACAGTATAAGTGAGATTGTAACACCTTCGGGAATATATTTAAAAGATAACTGGATTAAGTTAATTTATGATTATATGGATGAAAATAATGAAGGTTATATACTTGAAATGTTAATAGAATATGTAAAAAAAGAATGTGTATGGATTAATACAGATGATGATGCGAAGGATCTAGCATTAGATTTATACAGTAATAGAATTTGGGAAAAATCAACATGGGTAGGTTTTACAGAATTCAATATGAAATTAAAGAATTGCAATAGAATAGGTCAATTAAGTTTTTTATAAAGGAGATTAAATGAAACTATTTATTAATATAGTAATTGCTATTTTAGTACTTGATGTGTTGTTTACATTAGCAATGATTAGAACAGTATATAAAAAATAACAACTGAATAGAGAGTTAAACTATTATAGTATTAATTCTCTATTCTCAAATGAAAACTAAATAAAAATAAGGAGGACATCATGGATAAAAACTTAGAAAATAATAGCTTTAGATTTACTGAAAAACTTTTATATGAGTATAAGCATATGAAAAGCCATATAGAGCATTTGGAAAGTCTAAGAAAAGACATTAAATCAGATGGTAATGTAGCTATAAGAGCTATAACATATGAGGGAATAAAAGTTTCTCCTACATACAAAATATCAAATACAGTACTAGATGGAGTAATAGATCCAGTTAGTGTTATCCAAGAAATAGATATAAATATATATCATGAAAAAAGCCTAATTAAAAAAATTGATATAGCTATAAATAATCTAGACCCAATACGTAAAAATATAATAAAAGAAAGATATTGGAATAAAATAGGATGGACTATCATGTCGCAAGAATTACATTGTGATGAAAAAACTCTAAGAAAATATAAAAAACAAGCTGTAAAAAGTATTGCTATAGAATTGTTTGGTAGTAATGTTTTTAAAGAGGAAGAACCTAATCTATTTAATATGTTAGATATATAAATTGTAAATAAACAACTGGCTGGTTGACAAATAGACGATAAATTCCTATAATATTAGACAAGTATAAAGTTGTCTCAGAAGGAGGAGTTTATGTATATAGAAATGATGAAGATATTAGAAGAAGATTTAAATAAAGACTTACTAAAAGTAATACCATTAATTTTTTCAGATGCTATAAAAGTATATGAACAATTGATTAATGAAGAAAAAGACATTTTTTCAGGGGAATATTTTCAATCAATCAAAGGTAAATTGCTAGGATATATAATAAATAGAGCATTTGACCCTAAATTACTACCTTCAAATGTACCATTTAAGTCAGAAATAATTAAGCTAGCATTTAGTCAAAAAATACCGAAACTAGTTTTAAATAATACAGTATTAACAATATCAAAAGTGATGAGCAAGGAATTGTTACCTAGTAAATCAAAGTATAAACTTGAGTATGCAAAGGGAAATGATTTAATATGTAATCAATTTAAATTTAATTTAGATAAAGAACTTAATAAAAAAAGTACTCCATACTATGGAATAATAGCATATGAGTACAAGGATTATTTAAAAAGTTTAAATATTATAATACCAGATAGCGAATTTAAAAATATAATAAAAACTATAAATATACCTATAGTATATACATATGATGATATGGGTGAAGAAAACAAACCTATATTAAACATTGACAACTTAAAGGAAGTGATTTCACAAGACATTAAACTAAAGGTCATAGAATAGTTTGAGAGAGGGCTGAAAATGAACTTTAATAATTTTGACAATATTAATAATAATGACATTTTAGGATATAGAATTAAAGAAGCAAGAATAGCAAGAGGATACACAACTGATGAAGTTGCAAAAATTATTGGTGTAACTAAGCAATCAATTTCTAAGTATGAAAATAATAAAGCTAAAATATGTTTAGAAAATCTAATTAAATTGTCTAAAGAGTTAGATTTTCCTATAGAGTTTTTTATTAAAAAAAAAGAAAATTATAGGGAGTCAAATTATGAGAATCCTATTTTTTTTAGAAGTATGAGAAGTACCACAAAAAAAATAAAATATTCATTAGAACAAAACATACTATTTATTGAGGAAATCTATAATTATTTTTGTAAGTATATAGACTTTCCTAAATTTAATATCTGTAAGAATTTAAATGATGGCTATAAAATAGGTTGTTCTAATGAACATATAGAAAAAGTTGCATTAACTCTAAGAGAATATTGGGGATTGGGTTATGGACCTATAGCTAATATGACAAAAGTATTAGAGCGAAATGGAATAATAATAACTAGGTTTGACATAAAAACTCATAAGGTAGATGCATTTTCAAACATAACTTGCAGTGGAACACCAGTAATTGTTTTATCAAACGATAAGGAATCAGCTGTAAGGTCTAGAATGGATCTTGCTCATGAATTAGGACACATAATACTTCACTCCCAATTAAGTAAAAAAGAAATAGAAGAAAATTATAATACAATTGAAGATGAAGCTAAAAAGTTTGCAGGTGCATTTTTATTACCTGATAAAGAATTTTCCAATGATATATACAGTATAAATATAGATAATTTTGTATATTTAAAAAGAAAATGGAAAGTTTCGATAGCTGGTATGATTGTTAGGTCAAATCAGTTGAATTTAATAACAGATGATCAACAAACATATTTGTTTAAGAGAATTAGCGCAAAAAAATGGAGAATACAAGAGCCATTAGATGATATTATAGAGATTGAGAAGCCAAGTATATTAAGAGAAGCTATAGAGTTATTATTAGATAATCACGTTATATCAGCTAATGATTTAGTAAAAGGATTAGCATTTTCTACAAAAGAAATTGAAAAATTATGTTTTTTAGAAGATGATTATTTAGCAAGCAAAGAGAAGAATAAACAAAAATTTTACCTAAGAGTTATAAAGTGAAAGAGTTGAGATTGATATCGAAGCTCTTTTTTATTTTATAATAATATGATTTATATAAATTCCCGTTTTTGTACCGACATTAAAGTTGAAAATGTGATAATATAGTATCATAAGGAAAGTTAGTTATCCTTATTATACATTCTTTCACAGGCCAGGACTAACCTCCTGGTCACTGTACAAGTAAGAGTATTTAAATTGGTGCAATTCCAATAACTTGCGTAATATTTGGACTATAACGAAAAAAGAAATGAGAGATTTGGGAGTAGGGTAATACTCCTTGTCTAATTATTTTGGAAAAAGGCTAGGTTAACTTCTAGCCTTTTTTCATGTTCAAAAACTATATTATATAAATTTAAAAATAATTAAAAAAATATAAATAAAAAAGAAGGAAATCCTCGAATTAAGTAGAATTGTATACTTGAAAGAGAGGTGATACAAATGAAATATGTTTGGACTTGGAAAGGAAAATTCTTTGGTTATATAAATAATGGATATTTATTTACTAAAAGTGGTAAATGTGTAGGAGTATTAAGTGGGAAAGATATATATGGAAGAAATGGTAAATATATCGGAGAAGTTATGAATAACGATAGACTTATAACATGTAAATCTAAACGTAATTATAGTGGGCCTTCTGCTCCATATATTAATGGTGGAGCTTGTGGGACATATGGTAATTATTGTGCATATGGGATGTATGGAGGATATGAAGATTTTCCGGAACCAAATAGTTTTTAATTAAAGAACTCTAGAAATAGGGTTCTTTTTTATTATATAGAAACGGAGGTGAGTCCATGGCAAAGTCAAAGTATTTTACTCACGTTGAGCCTAAGCTTACATTGATTGAAGGATGGGCAAGAGATGGGCTCACCGATGAACAGATAGCCAAAAATTTAGGTGTAGCATATTCTACATTTAAAGAATATAAAAATAAGTATTCGGCCTTTTCGGCTACCCTAAAAAAGGGGAAAGAAATAGTAGACTATGAAGTAGAAAATGCTTTGCTAAAAAGAGCTTTAGGATATGAATACGATGAAATAACATATGAAAATGGAGAAGAAGTAAAAAGAGTAACTAAACAAGTTGCTCCAGATACTACGGCTCAAATATTCTGGTTAAAGAATAGAAGGCCAGACAAATGGAGAGATAAACAAGTTATTGAATCTAATAACACTGTAGAAGTTAAAAATCCGTTGGAAGGGCTAAGTACAGATGACTTAAAGAAGTTGATACGTGATGGATAGAGGAAAAATTAAATTAGAAGCTAAAAAAGAACTTGCAAGACGCGAGTTCTTTTATTTTTGCAATGCAATGGCTCCGGACTTTTATAAAGAAGATAGAGAATATATAGTTAAACTTTGTAATGAAATGCAAGATTTTTATTATAGTGATGATGATATACTGCTTATTAATATGCCACCTAGACATGGTAAAAGTAGAACAGCTTCTTTATTTACAGAATGGGTATTTGGTAAAAATATTCATGAAAAAGTAATGACAGGATCATATAATGAAACACTATCAACCACTTTTTCAAAAGCTGTAAGAAATGCAATTCAAGAACAAAAGGCTGATGAAGATATAATTGTTTATTCTGATATATTTCCTAAAACAAGAATAAAACGTGGTGATGGAGCTATGAGTCTTTGGGGACTTGAAGGAGCTTATAATAGTTATTTAGCAACATCACCAGGAGGAACAGCAACAGGATTTGGATGTTCTATTTTATTAGTTGATGATTTAATTAAAAATGCAGAAGAAGCTAATAATGAAAATGTGCTTGAAAAGCATTGGGATTGGTTTACAAATACTATGCTATCTCGTCTTGAAGAAGGTGGGAAAATCATAATTATAATGACTAGATGGGCTTCTATGGATTTAGCTGGTAGGGCGTTAGAACACTTTAAAGATAAAAAGTGTAGACAAATACTTATGAAAGCTGTACAAGACGATGGAAGTATGCTTTGTGAAGAAGTATTGTCAAAACAAAGTTATGAAATGAAAGTTAGAGCTATGGGAGAAGATATAGCACTAGCTAACTATCAACAAGAACCTATAGATGCTAAAAATAAGTTATATACTAGATTTAGTACATATGAAGAATTGCCACCATACTTTGAACAAATATTAAGTTATACAGATACCGCAGATGATGGAGAAGATAAACTTTGTACTATTGTAGGTGGTGTATATAAAGGTGAAGGATATGTATTAGATGTTTATTATAATGATGATCCAATGGAAGTTACAGAAAAAGAAGTACCTCATGTATTAATAAAAAATAATACTGATGTAGCTATAGTTGAAAGTAACAATGGCGGTAAAGGATTTGCTAGGAATATTAAAGTATCAATAGAAGAGTTAAAAGGAAGAACCATCGTTAAGTGGTTTTTTCAAGGTAAAAATAAAGAAGCTAGGATATTAACTCAAAGTAGTTGGGTTATGAATAAGCTTCATTTTCCTATAAATTGGAGAGAAAAATGGCCAGAGTATTATAAGGATATGAACAAATACCAAAGGAAGGGTAAAAATAAGCATGATGATGCACCTGATGCTACTACAGGATTAGCAGAAATAATGCAAGCATTTATAAGTAATACCTTAGATGAAAAGACAACAACTAAAAAAGAACGTAGGAAGGTGGTGAGAAGATAATGTCAAAGCAGCAAGTAAGAGTTAGAAAGATTATGGGAAATTCTATAGGGCAATCTAAACAAATTGATGATATATTCAATGAGTTTTATAGTCAAGGTTATATAATACAACCAGAAATGAATATTGAATCATTATCTAGAATAACTGAAAATAGTGACATATTATCAGTATGTATAGAAGCTTATAAAAATAATATAGTGGGTTTTGGGACTATATTAGATTATAACTTTGACTATAAAGAGGAAAAATCGAAAAATAAAATAGCCGATGAAGACTGGTCCAAATATGAATTATTTTTAAAGTACTGCAATTTTGATGAACGATTTACAGGAGTATTAAAGAAATTTATAGAGGATAGAGAACGTATAGGATATGGAACCATAGAGTGCATAGCTGATGAAACTGGAGAAATATCAGAACTTCAACATATACCTTCACACACTGTAAGGTTATGCAAAGAAAGTGATCCAATAGAAGTTGAAGAAGTTATAACTGACTCAAATGGTAATGAACGTAAAATTAAACGTTGGAAAAAGTTTAAGAAGTTTATCCAGATGGTAGGTTCTAAACAAGTTTACTTTAAAGAACTAGGAGATCCTCGTAAATTAAATAGATTTACTGGCGAGTATTTAAATGAATGTGAAGAAATAAATATAAATGATGAAGCTAATTCAATTATATTTGATAATATATATTGTCCTTATACTCCGTATGGATTACCTAGATATATAGGTGCTTTAGTAAAAATGATGGGCTCTAGAAGTGCTGATGAGCTTAATTTTAATTACTTTGAAGGCGGTAGGCATATACCTTTAGCTATAGTAGTTGAAAACGGACAACTTACACAAGATAGTATTGATTCGTTAGCTGGAGCTAAAGGTACAGAAGCACAACATAAGTACCTTATATTAGAAGCAGAAGCTTTTGATAATGAGTTTAGCATGGAAGATAGTAAATCTAATGTAAAAATACATTTTGAAAAGTTAGCAGAAATAATGCAAGATGATGCTTTATTCTTAGAATACCTAAAAGATAATAGGGATATAGTAAGGTCAAGTTTTAGATTGACACCTATTTATACAGGTGATACTCAAGACTTTAATAGAGCTACAGCTGAAACTGCTAAAAAAGTTACAGAAGAACAAACTTTTGAACCTCTTAGAGAAGATTTAGCAGATTTATTAAATAAAAAACTCATGAAAGAATTAAATATAAAATATGTTGAACTTAAATTTAAAGGACCAAAGACTACTGATGATACTGAAATAGCTAAAGCATTAACTCCTTATATAGCTGGTGGGGTTGCTACTCCAAATATGCTATTAGATAGTTTAAGTAAGTTATTAGGAAAAGAGTTTGAGCCAATAACAGATGAATGGGGAGATATACCTTTACAGGTTTATTTATCTAATAAAAATATAAATAATAAACAACAGGTTGAAGAGCAAAATCCTATCTCTAAAGCTTTTTATATGCAAGAAGTTATAAATCCATTAAAAGAGTTACAAAAGACTATAGAGGGTGCTTTAAATGGATAACTCAAAACTAAGTACAATTAATGGAATATTAAAAGACTTTATATATAAGAATGATGATAATAAAGAATGGATATACCAACTAAATCAATCTGATGAATGGCTAGAGATGGTATATGAAGCATTTTTAGAGTTTGAAGGTGAATTTAACAAGCTTCTTAAAATACAACAATCTAAAATTATAGATAGCATTGATAATGGTACAGTAACTAATGAGATATTACAACTTTACATAGATAATATAGAAAAACAACAGGCTCTATATGAGCAAGTAGTATATAAACACTTTATAAATATACTTAATCTAGTTAAGCAAGAAGTATTATCAAGCATAGGGCAAAGTAGTGTATCCATATCGTTTGATTTACTTAATGAAAAAGCACTTAAATTTTTAGAAGATAAAAAGATTAAGTTTGCCATAAAAGTAGCAGATACCACACATAAAGCTATTATAAATGAATTATCAGAAGGATTTGAAAAAGGCGAAGGTATACCGGAATTATCTAATAGAATTAAGAATATGCCTGAATTTGATATGAAAAGAGCTACAGTAGTTGCTAGAACGGAAATAATAAGTTCAAGTAATGCTGGAACACTACAAGGATATAAAGAGAGTGGAGTTGTTATAGGCAAAGAATGGAGTTCTACTAAAGATAAAAGAACTAGAGATCACCACAAAGAAGCTGAGGGGCAAAGAGTTAAGCTTGATGAACATTTTATAGTCGATGGTGATTTATTAGATTATCCTGGAGATAACTCATATAATGCAAAGGCGAGCAATGTTATTCAATGTAGATGTTCGTTAAAGCCTATATTAGAAGGTGAGGTGATATAATATGAAACAATTAGATGTTAAAATAGCTAAGCTAGATGAAGAAAATAGAATTGTAGAAGGAGTAGTTTATAGACCTTCAAAAGAATTTGATAACGAAGGTAATCCAATTGACTACATTGACAGCCATGGGGACTGGGCTACAGTAGAGGATGTTAAAAAAGCATCTCATAAATTTATGGAGAAGCTTATGAATACAGTTAATAAGGTTGGTGCTGGAGTTGATAAGCAACATAATGAAATAGGTGGATATGGATATGTGGTAGAAAATTATATAGCTAAATGTGATATACCTGAAATTGATGTTTTAAAAGATGACTGGGTGGCAGCAATAAAGGTTACTGATGATACAACTTGGAATGATATCAAGTTAGGTAATATAACTGGATTTAGCATAGGAGGGACTGCTATATATGTGGAAGGGGGTGAGAAATAAAATGCCAAGAATGAAAGATATAGATATAGACTTTATTAGCTTGGTTAATAAAGGAGCTAATAAGCAAACAGTAAAAATTTATAAAGCTGATGAAGAACCTGTAAATTCTGATGATGAAGAGTTTAGAGGTTTTTTTAATGTTCTAAAAAGCTTCTTCACAAAAGATAAACAACAGGTTAAGAAGAGTGAATACATAACTGATTTTAATACATTAGTAGGCGAAGCAGTTATGGAGCAAAGGATAAGAGATGCTAGGTGGGCATTAATGGATTCATTGGAGAATACTCTATCAGATTCTACCATAACAGATAAAGCTAGTCATATAGCTACTCAAATTGATGCGTTTAAAGGTTACATAATAAATACTGTTAGTACTGTTGGTATTCAAAAGTCATTAGAACAGATACAAGAAATCAAGAAAAGTGAGGGGGATGAAGATATGAAACCAGAAGATATAAAGAAAATGCTTGATGAAGCTTTAAGTCCTATAAAAGAGGATGTAAAAATTTTAAAAGGTGAAGAAGAGCCACCATTGGATAGTGAAGGTGGAGAACCACCTAAAGAACCTACTCAAGAAGAATTGATAGCTAAGGCTATAAAAGAAGCTACAGAACCATTAATTAATGAAATAGCAGATTTAAAAAAATCAAGAAGAGCTCCGCAATCGTTAGATACAGGAGCAGAAGGAAAAGAAATAAAAAAATCATACATAGGTGCTTTTGAAAGCATGTTTAATTAGGAGGTAAATATATGACTATAGCATTAACAAAATCAGAAATGATATCAAAATTACAGAAAGCTAATGCAGCATCAACTTTATTAGTAACAGATCAAGCTGAAGCTTTTATATTTGATATAATTCAAAACTCAAATACATTAAAAAAATTAAATGTACAGTATAAAGACCAAACAAGCGGCAATATAGAAGCTTTAGAAGCTCAAACTAGAAAAACAAGAAAGCATACGTATACTGCAGGTGATGTTCCAACAGGTAACTTTGATGCAAACAAAAGAGAAGTACCTTACAATGTTGTAAAAGTATTTCTAGATATGTGGCTATCTAATGATGATGTTTGGTACATATTAAGACAAAGAGGTCAAAATATGGAAACTGCATTAACATCTATGATGCAAGAAGCTTTTGCTTTAGATATGCAAGATTTATTATTCCAAGGAGATACGGCTGCTACTGGTGGAAGCGATGATGAATTCTTAAAAATATTAGATGGATTTGTTAAGAAAATGAAAAAATCCACAAAGAAATTAAATCTAGGAGCTAATTTACCTAGTCCAGATGATTTAATAAAATTAAAAAAATTAATCCCTTCTAAGTATTGGAATCATCCTAAGTTTAATTTCAATTGGATCATATCAGAAAATACTAAGTTAGATTTACAAAGAGCTATAATAGCTAGACCTACAGCATGGGCAGATAGTGTTATAGTTGATGGAGAACTTAAGAAACTATCAGGACTACCAGTCGAAATAGTTTCAACTTACCCAGATAATTTTATAGCTTTGACTCCATTATCTAACTTACAGCCAGTATTCACTAGAGATGTAAGATATAATATGACTTCTACGGGTGTAGAATGTGTTAAAAGAGATGCTACTTATCATATAGGATTTGCTTATTTAGATGCAGTAATAAATAATCCAGAATGTGTTGCTTGGATGGATTATACTGAGCCTGTAGGAAGTCTTGCAATGACTGAATAAATGAAGTTAAGAAAAACGGTAGACGATGAAATATTAAAGGATGAAGCATTAGTCGCTTTAACTAGAGAATATTTTGATAGAAAAAATGCAGAGGAATCTAAAGAATCAGAAGAAAGTAAAGAAACAAAGTCTAAAGCTAATAAAAAGGATAAATAAATATGAACAATATTCTTAATGAAGTAAAAATATCGCTAGGGTTAAGCTCGTCTGATAAGGATGAGCTTTTAAATTCTTTAATACAAAGAAGTTCACAACAGGTTAAGAATTACATAAAAGAAAATAGTGTACCTCAAGAGCTTGGATATATAGTTACTGAACTAGTTATATCTAGATATAATCGAATAGGTAGTGAAGGACTTAGTAGCGAAAATAGTGATGGAGTAAGCTTTTCTTATAATAATAATTTACTAGATAATTTTAAAGTAGATTTAGATAGATATATTGCAAATAGAGAATCTCAATTAGATAAGGTCAAGGTGAGATTAATATGAGGTTTAATACTCAAGTTGGTTTATATGAAGTTAGTAAAAAAGGTGATGGTCAAGGTGGACGTATAGAGAATAAGTCTCTTTATAAGTCTATTTACTGTAATTTATCTTTACTTAGTTTAGAAAAACAAATACAAGTATTTGGAGTTGCTAATCATGAATCTTTAAATCTTACAACTATGGATATCATAGATATTGATAATTTCTATGTGTTGATTGAAGGTAAATACTATAAGCCTATGCATAAACCTAAAAAAATTAAAAATAAAACTTATGTGACTTTAGATAGGTTAGATCATGCAGATTAAAGTTAATGTAAATAACATAAAAGAATTAGTAACTTATATAAGAGGCTACCAAGAACATGTAATTACTAATACAGATAAATCTAGAAAAAAACATGCTTATATGATTGAATCAAAAGCAAAAGATGAAGTTGCTGTAGATACTTCTAGATTAAAAACTAGTATTAATACAAAACATGAAGGTAACGCATCTTTTGTAGGAACTAATGTCGTTTATGCTAGGGCTAGAGAATATGGTTCTAAAGCCTATATTATAAAACCTAAAAAAGCAAAATTTCTAAGGTTTAGAGGTAGGGATGGTAATTGGGTATTTGTTAAGAAAGTTAATTACCCTGCTGGTAAAGGAAAGAAACCATATCTGATACCATCTTTTGAAGAAGTGACTCCAAAGTTTGAAAGTGATATAGAAAGGATACTTTCTAGTTATGCTAAATAGTTTACAAACAACTATATATCAACACTTGTCTATTAAAGGATTTGAGGTAGTTGATATTATAGATGAAAATATAAAAATGCCTTATATCAAATTAGGCAATGTGAAACATACAGATAAGATACTAAGGACAGGTGAGACAATTCATTATATTACATGGGATTTATCTTACTGGTATGATGGAAGTAATAAAGGAAGAAAAGAAATAAATAGTAAATACATGGATATTTACAATAGTTTATATGAACTTTTATATAAAGAAGCTGGAGAGTATTTAATTTCAGACTGTGAGTTAAGTAATGATGGTGATAATGGCATTACAGAACACTACATAGATGAAAATACGATACTTTACCAAGCTTCTATTAAATTTAATTTTGTATTACAAAGGAAGTGATTTTAAATGCCAAGAACAAGAAGTGCTGATGTGCTTATTATGATTGGAGGAAAACCAATTGCAGGTCAAAGTGGAGCATCTTTTGAAGCTTCAAACGAGTTTGAGGAATTTGTAGATAGAGTAGAATCTGCTCAGGGTCAATGCATGACTTCAAGAGAATTAAATGGACAAGATTTTTCAATAGATATGAATGCTGTAGCTAATTTATCAGATAAAAGCGATGAAGGGGTATTTGCTACACTTTGGGATGCATGGCAAGGAGCAAAAGATTTAACTGTAAAGCTAGTAGTAAAGAAATCGAGTTATGCTGGATTAGAATCTGCTACAAGCAACGTAGACGATTTATTAGAAGCTACTATGAAAATAGAAACTTTTTCAGGGGATTTTGAAGATGGTTTAGCTGGACTTGAAATATCATTAGTTGTTAATGGTTCTGTATCAAGGGCAAAAGCATCATTACCATCAAGTGAGAGAGAATAGAATACTTAAATAAAGGGTGAAATTAAACAATAAAAGGTGAGATTAAACTATTCTCGCCTTTTTATTTTGCAAAAATTAAATGTTAAGGAGATCTAATATGAAAACAATAGTTAAAAAATACAGCGACAAAGAATACATAATGAAACTTGGAGCAAGACAAAAGAAGTTATATTCTGATTTAACAAATAAACCTATTTTAACAGATGAAGAGCCTACATACTCTGATATATTAACACTTGTTAGATGTGCAATATCTTTTTCTAATAAGTTTATAAGTGAAGATGAGGTATTGAACTTAGCTGATGAAATAGGAGATAAGGAGTTATACGCATTATATGGAGACCTATTAAAAGCAATGATACAAGAATTTGACGATAATCGAGGAACTATACCCTCTAAATAGAGGTTACATAGATTGGAACAAATGCATTAAGTATTATGTCATAGAAAATCAAGTACCCTTGGATGTGTTTTGGAACAGTGATTTTTACGAACTTTCTATTTATGTAGAACAGTATAAGGAGAAGCTAGAAGGCATTAAAGTGGCTGTTGCTTACGGCTATGTAAGTGCGAAAAAAGGCAAAATTCTGAACATATTTAAAAAGAAAAAGTCAAGAAAAGAAATGGAGAAGATGAAAGAGGACTTAAAGAAAAAATTCAATCTCTGAAAGGAGGTGGATAAATGGCTGATAAAGAGTTTAACGTCAAGATTAGTGCCGAAACTGACGATTTTAGCAATTCTCTTGATAAAGCTGAAAAGGATTCATCAAATTTCGCTGATACACTTGAAAATGATGTTTCTAAAGGTGTTAAATCTGCTGAAGAATCATTAAGCGAAATTATAGAAGAGTTAAAGAGCTTGCAAAAAGAAGCAATTGGAATAACTGGAGATATAAAAGGTTTGTCTAGCTCTATGGATGAAACTTCTTCTTCTGCTAATTCTTTAGGTGATAATGTTGGTAAAATTGATTCTGATATAGAAAATGTAAAACGTAGTATTAAAGAATTAAGAGATGAGTTAAAAGGACTGCAAAGAGATGCGCTTGGTGCTAATGCTTCTATTAATGGCATAGGTGGTAGTTTTTCTAATGGGTATAAGCAAAATAAAAAATTCAATAAGGAAATGCAAAGATTATCAATGATTCTTGGAGGAGATGTTCCTGAAAGCACTAAAAAGGCTTATTCGGAAATGTATAGACTTCACGAAGAAGCTCGTAAAGCATCAAGATATTATGGAAAGTATTCTCAACAAGCAATGAATGCTAGAGATGCTATAACTAAATTTGCTTTGGGGCTTGATGATACGACTTTTAAACAAATATATATGAGAAGCCAACTAGGACTAACAGACCAACAACTAAGGCAACAAGCTAACAGCATAAAGTTAAATGCTAGAATGACTAAGCTCATGGGAAATCAAACGAAGATACTTACAGAAAGAATGAAAGGGTTAGCTAAGCATGGTATTAAACCTGAGATGATGCTTCCGCCATCTACTATAGGTCAATTCCAGTTATTAAATGAAACAATGGAAGCTGGTAGATCACCATTAAACGGATTATCTTTAGGATATAGAAAACTTGGTGGTAGTGTTGAAAAAGTTATAAAAAATTATTCTGCACAAAAAGTAGCTATAAGAGCAGCACAAGGTGATATGGTTAAGTACGGTTTGTTACTTAGAGGAATAACTGCTGCTAATATGAACATGGCTATGGCTTTTCCTATTGTTGGTATGGCAGCTTCATTTGCATATAAGGCAATGTTTAGTGCAGCACTGGAAGCTGATAAAGGATTGAAAAAATTAGCTGAAACAACTAAAGGGAAAGTGTTAAAAGCATTAGAACCTCTTATACAAACAGCAGGGCAATTTTTAAAAGTAGCTCTTGAAGTTGTTGGAGTAGTTTCGGATTGGATATCTAAATTCAATGAAGCACATCCTGTAATAGCTAAAATATTAAGTGTTATAGGTTTTTTATTACCAGCTATGACGTTATTACTGCTACCATTGCAAATGGGTGTTGGACTTTGGAATGGATGGATGGTTGCGCTTAATGGTGTTTGGACTATGTTCGGTGGAGTTGTAACAATGATAGGAACAGCATCAGCTACTTTCTTAACATTTGCTGGAATTATAGCGGCTGTAGCTGGAGCATTTATATATTTATGGAATACTAACGAAACTTTCAAAAATGACTGTATAGTTATTTGGGAGACTATAAAGACAATAATTAGTACAGCTTTAGAGTTTATAAAAGTAATTATCCAAACTGGACTAGAGGCCATAAAACAATTTTGGGATACTCATGGTGAAAGTATTAATAACTCTATAAATATGGCATATCAATTTATAAGAAATATTATAGTTACAGCTTTAGAGTTTATAAAAAGCATTATAAATCTAGTTTTAGCTGATATAAAAGCATGGTGGGACAAACATGGCGAAGATATAAAACAAGCTATAAAAATAGCTTATAGTTTTATAAAAGATATTATTAAATCTTACTTAGATGCTATATCTATATTTATTAATACGTTTATAAAAAATGTCAAATCATGGTGGAATAAATACGCAAAAGATATACAATCTGCAACAAAGACTGCATGGAATCTTATTAAAACTTTAATCAAATCAGCTTTAGATATAATACAGTCTATAATAGTAGCAATAACATCAGCTATACGAGGTGACTGGGATGGATTCTGGAATGCTATTGGAAATATAGTAAAGACAATATGGAATACAATAAAAAGTGTTGTAAAAGCTGGTATAAATTCTATTCCTAAAATAATTTCAGCTGCAAAAGGACTTGTTATAAGTGCTATAAAAGGAGTTCTAAATGGAGCTTTAAATGCTGCAAAGTCATTCGGAAGTAAACTTCTTCAAGTAGGAAAAGATTTAATTAAAGGATTATCAAATGGTATAAAGTCAGGAGCTAGTTGGGTGGTTAAATCTATTACTGGCGCTGTTAAAGGAGCTATAAATGCAGGTAAGAAGTTATTAGGTATAAATTCTCCATCAAAACTATTCAGGCAATTTGGTGAATGGACTACAGAAGGATATGAAATAGGGGTTAAGAGAGGAGAGCCTTCTTCAACTAGAGCAGTAGAAGACTTTGCTAATAACTCTATAAATGCTTTCACTGATAATTCAGATATATTAGATAACAGAAGTGTAAATGAAAGTGTTATATCTAATAATAATACTAATAATCTTATAGATTATAATAAAATGTATGAAGTTATGATTAATGCTTTTTCAAAAGCTATAGAAAACACAGGTATGAATGACCCTAAGATTAGTGTAGATGGAAGGGAATTAACCAATATCATGTCTCCTAAGATAGCAAGAACTGCTAGGGGGTGGTAAAATATGAGTGTATTAATTAATAGTACTAATTTAAATAGTGAATATAATTGTAAAGTTATAGAGTTTAATGCAGATGCAACTAAGTTTGGTAATATGGGTAATTACTGGCCAAAGAAAGCATTAGAAGGGATTAGAGTAAATTCTAGGGTTCATACATTTAGGAACTTAGAATTAACTATTCACTTTTATGGTGGAGAGGTTGCAGAAGATAATATTATAAAGTTTATAGAACATTCTTCTAGCTGCACTTTTAAATATAAAAATAAGAACTATGATGTATCAATTAAAGAAGATGATAATAAACCTATAGTCTTAAATTCTAATACAACGAAGATTACTCTAAGTTATGATATATTAAATGTTTATAAAGACACAAAAACAGTCACTACCTGCAATAGTGACACTATAAATATTAATAGTCCTAAGGAATGTTATGCTAATTTAGAATTAACTTCAACAACAAGTATAATAAGTTATACAATAACTATTAATGAGACTAAGATAGTAGTACACAATATCAAAGCAAATGAAACAGTTTATATAGGTTCTGGCAAAGTTGTAGCAGGAGGAAAATCTAAAATAAATGATGTTGATATGTTTGAGTTTCCTATATTAAAACCAGGAGTTAATAATATAACTGTAGATAGAGATGATGTTAATTTAAAAATAAAATACAATGAAAGATGGTAGGACCTATAGGGTTCTTTTTTTATACTCAAAATTAAAAGGAGAAAGTATTATGGAAAATATATCAAATGAAGAATTAAAAAAAGAAATAGAACTGCTTAAATTAGAAGTAAATGCATTAAACGCGAAAGTTACAACAATACTTTCTGAAAATAAATCTAATATATCTATACCTAAAAATGGTATAGAGTTAAATAATATTATAGCTGATTTTAATAAAGATAATATTAGTAAATTTTCGCAAAAATGTAATGAGATAAAAATAGAAGTTGATAGTAATACTCTAGCAAAAGCAATGATAAACACTATAAAAACAGGAAAGGTAGGTAAATAATAATGAACTTAACTATTAGAAAAATATTAAATGATACAAACGTTTTAGTAGCGATATCTCAAAAGCAATTACCAATTAAAGTATCATATGCAATATCAAAGAATATTAAGAAATTAGAAAAAGAGCTTAAAATATATGATGAGGAAAGACAAAAATTAATAGACAAATACTGTATTAAAGACAAAGAAGGAAATAATGTGATTGATGAAAATAATAATCTAAAAATATCTGATGAACATCTTAAAGCTTGGAATAAAGAAATAAATGAGCTATTAGATATAGAAGTTGATATTGATATACATAAGTTTAATTTAGATTCTTTAACATGTGGGAATTATGATATGACACCTGCAGAATTAATGATAATTGATTATATGATAGAAGAATAACTAGAAAGTAGGTAAGAACATATGTTGAAATTATATAATAAAGAACATAAGGCTATTGGTGTTCTTACTAATTTAAAAGATTATAAAATTGAATATGTTTTAAGTGGAGAGGACCTATTAGAGTTCTCTCTTTCTATTTGCGATGAAAATATACATTTAGTTGAAGAAGAAGGATATGTAAGAAATAAAAATAATGAGTATGTAATTAAAGCAATAGATCCTACAGATAGTTTTAAACGATTTACTTGTAATGTAAATGTTGAAGATATTGTTGGAAAAGCTATAGCTAATTTTGATACCTCTAATAATACTATTACAGATACAATAAGATTAGCTATAGCTGGAACTGGATGGATATTAGCAGATAATAATATTACTAAAAGGCGTACAATTAGACTTAAAAATACTAATGCTTTAGAAGTACTTAGAGAAGTTAGGAAAGTATTTAGAGTAGATTTTAGGTTTGATGCTATTAATAAGAAAATATATGTATATGAAAAATTTGGAAGCGATAAAGGGGTTTATTTTAGTGATGAATTAAACTTAAAATCTTTTTCAATTCCAAGTGATACATATGACTATGCAACTAGAATATACCCTTATGGGAAAGATGAATTAAATATATCTATTATAAATGGTGGTAAGGAGTACATAGATAACTTCCAATATTCAAGTAAAATAATTGAGACAATATGGGAAGATAACAGATATACAGATGTAAATAGTTTAAAAGAAGATGCAGAAGCTAAACTAGATGAGCTATCTAAACCTAAAAGATCATATCAAGCTGATATAGTAGATTTAGCAAAACAAAGTGCAGAATACAAGTTCTTAGATTTTTTCTTAGGAGATACTATAACTTTATTATCTAAGCAAGAAAAATTTAGAGACAAACAAAGAATAGTTAAGTATATTGAGTACCCTAAGAGTCCTACTCAAAACACCTGTGAATTAGGAAATACAACTCTTACCTTTGAAGACTTACAAAAAGAAAATGAAGCTAAGAATAGCACTGTAGATAACATTACTAGCGATAACGGAACTGTAGATGGAAGTAAAGTTGATGATATTAAAAGTAAACAGATATCAGACTTAGAGGTTGAGGTAGCTAAGATTACTAACTTAACTGTTATAAATGCTGATATAACTAACTTAAAAGCTCAAAATGTTACTATTACAGGCAAACTAAATGCAATAGAGGGTGAGTTTGGAACATTAAAAGCTAATGTAGGAGTTATAGATAAACTTACTGTAACTCATAGTGCATTAATAAATGATTTACAAGCAAATAAAGCTGATATAACTGACTTTACAGCAACTAATATAAAGTTTGATGTAGCAAGTGGTAAAACATTAGATTTACAAACACTTCTAAGTAAATTTGTAACTGGTGAAAATGGACAGTTTATAAACATATCATCTAGTAATAGTGTAATAGCAAATGCAACTATTAAAAATGCTATGATAGAAAGTTTAAGTGTAGATAAATTATTAGCTGGAAGAATATCTACAAATAAATTTACAGTAACTAGTGATGATGGTGGAATAGAAATTGTAGGAGCTACACAACAATTTAAAGATAAAAATAATAAAGTTAGAATTCAGATGGGACAAGATACTCAAGGTAATTTTAACTTTATTTTACGTGGAGAAGATGGCATTACAACTCTTATAGATCATACTGGAATAAAAGAAAAAGCTATAGCTGATGATTTAATAAAAGAGAATATGGTTGCAGCAGATGCAATAGGAGAAAAGCAAATTAATTATTCTTCTCTTATCACTGGATTAAATAAAGATGATAATACAAGTTTAATTAAAGCATCTAAAGTAGCAATAGATTTAACTGGGCAAAGTTTAGAAGTAAGTTTTAATAGACTTAAATCTAATGTAGATGGACTTGATAATAAGATAGAGTCCAACACAACAGCTATTACAGTTGCTCAAGGAAAGATAGAAGGATTAATATCTGAAAACTCTATTATAAAAGGTGATGTAACAACTATAAGTGATAAATATACTTCTTTAAAAGCTACAGTAGATGGAATAAGTACAACAGTGGCAAGCAATACAAGTAGTATAGGAACAATAAATACTAATATAAGTGGTTTAAGTGGAAAAGTTGCTACAGTAGAAAACAAATATGCTAGTTTAAGTCAAGATTTAAGTGGATTTAAAACTACAGTAGGAAATACATATTCAACTAAATCAGAGCTAAGTAATCTTAGTGACACAGTATCTAGTATAAATTCTAGAGTAAGTACAGCAGAAAGTAGCATAACTCAATTAAATAATAAGATAGCTTTAAAAGTTGAATCTACTGATATAACAGAAGCTATTAATAATATTCAAATAGGTGTAAGAAACATTGTCAAAGATACTGGAACACCTAAGTCTATTGTTAGTACAGGTGCGACTAATATAACAGGTGCTCGCTATAATTTAACTGTACCATACCTCACTGATATAAAGGATAAGGAATTAATAGTCGTATTTGATTGGAAATATGAGGGTGAGAATCCTAGTGGAACATTTTATATGCAAACTGGGGAACCACAATATGGCCCGGTGACAAGTAGGGAGCCAATAAGTCCAACAAATACCAGTGGAAGCATAAAGAAAATATGGAAACCAACTATGGAAAAAGACACGAAGATAGTGTATATGAGAACCGACAATATGGTTGGGACACTCACTATATCTAATCTTAGAATCTATTTTGGAACTATGGATATAGGATGGACACCAGCTCCTGAAGATATTCAGGAACAGATAGATGCTAATAAAACTGAAATATCTACTACTAAATCAAATATGGCAACAATAGAAACTAATCTATCTAGTATTACAAGTAGAGTTTCTACAGTAGAGAATAAGCAAACTACAGTAGATGGGAAAGTTACTGCATTAGAAACTTGGAAGAAGAGTGCTGAGGTAAAAATAACTGATAGCGCTATAGTATCTACTGTAACTAAGTCTACCGCATACAAAAATGATTTGAATGGAAAAGTTAGTTACAACAACATAATATCTAGTATTAATCAGACGTCAGAAACGATAAAAATAGATGCAAGTAAAATAAACCTTAATGGTTATGTTACTATGACAAATTTGAATACGCCAGGTCAAACAGTGATTGATGGTGAAAATATAAAGACTAACACTATATTAGCAGAGAAAATTGCAATCGGAGATTTTACTAACTATGTAGTGATACCTACCAATTCAACTTTTACAGGAACTAGTGGAAGTACAGAAGGTTACGAGGTATGTTCAATTAAAGGAAGTGAAAAATATAATCATGCCAATATTAGTAACAAGTTATATGGTATAAATGGTGGAGATAAATTCAGAGTCAAAGCTATGATAAAATCTGATACTGTAGGTTCTAGGTTAGATATAACTTGTTGTTGGAGAAATGCAAATAATGAGATAGTATCTTCTAGTACAATATATGGAACTGTATCTAGTGCTAATACTTGGACTGAAATAAATGAGATTATAACTGTGCCTTCTAGACCTAGTGGTGCTTCTTATGTTAGATTTAAAATAAACATCCAAGCAGAACAATATCGTAGAATATATGTCGAAAGACTTAATATAACTAGAATGTATAGTGGAGAGTTAATAGTTGATGGTTCTATAACTTCAATTAAATTGTCTGCTGACGCAATAGATGGTAGAACCATTAAAGGTGCAATAATTGTTGGTGGAGAGTTAAGAGGTAGTAGCAACTTTTTCACATCACCAGATTCTAACTCAGTGGATGGATATGCATTTAGAATTTATTCTACAGGAGAACTTCATAGTAATAACTTAATATTAACAAGTATAGGTAATAATTATTCTAGGTTAGAGTCTAGCGGTGTTATATCATGCTCAAAACAAGTAAATTCTCCAGCTATTATATCTAGTGGTCAATCTTTATGGTTAGGTATAAGGGGTGTAACTCCTGGTAGTGAGTCGAATTTTAACTTTGAGTTAACTCAACAAGCTGATAAAACTGTATATTTTAGACCTGGATATAACGGACAGGCTGTGCTAGGTCATAGTGCAAAAATGTTTAATAAAGTGTATTCAGTAAATGGTGTTTCGAGTTCTAGTGATAGAACTTTAAAAGAGAATATAAGATATCTAAGTACTACAGCAAATCCTAACTGTAGACTAGCAACTGATATAACCGAGTTAGATTTATACAACTTTGTTAAAAATGATTTAGTTACAGCAATATTTAACTTTATAGGTGATGATAAACAGCACATAGGATTTATTGCACAAGACTTACTTTATAATGCAGATGGAACAGATAACAGAATAGGTCAAATTATTGTAAATAAGCCAGATGATGAAAGAAGTCCACTTAGTTACAATGAGAAAATTTATGTAAATGTGCTAGCAGGAGCATTAAGGTATGCAATAAATGAAATAGAAAACTTAAAAAATAAAATAGATAAATTAAAGAAAGGAGCATAATATGGATGAATTACACTTAAGAGATACATTAGAAAGGCATGAAAAAAGACTCAATGGGCACTCCGAAAGAATTGATAAATTAGAAAAAAATCAAGCTAAGACGGATGTGAAAATTGAGAACTTATGTAATAGTTTAGAAAAATTAACAGGAACATTAAATAAGCTAACTTATGTACTTATAACTACATTAGTTGGCTTTTTTATTTGGTCAATACAACAAAATTTATTTTAATTAGGAGGTAATATTATGGATTTAAATTTTTTAAGTGATTATGTAGTTTTGGTAATTGTAGGTATATGTGTTTGCGTAGGCTATGTTTTAAAGAATAGCTTTACTTCATTGGATAATAAGTATATACCACTAATAATGGCATTATTAGGATGTGCATTAAATATATGGATAGTTGGTGGAATTAGTCCAGATGTTATTCTAGGAGGTATGTTTAGTGGTTTATCAAGTACAGGTTTACATCAAATATTTAAAAATTTAATACAAGGTAAGTAACTTAATTTATTAAAGTAACTTTGCTTAGATCATGGGAAGTTACTTTTTATTTTATAAAAATATAAATAAAGGAAGGTAAATAAAATGGAAAAAATAAAAAATCATGTTTTAGTAAATGGAATTAAAGTAAATAAAGCTACAGTAGTATCTGATTCACTATTAAAGGCAGGAAGTTGCATTCCTGGAAGTAAAATAACACCAACATCAATAACTTTTCATCAAACTGATTGTTATGATGTAGATGCACCAAGAATGGCATTAGCACTAAAAAATGCTAATAATGATCCTTATGCAGGAACAAGTAAATCTAATTACAGAAAGGCCTCATGGCATATTACTGTAGGGCATAATAAAATCATTCAAAATATTCCTTTAAATTGGAAAGCATATGCTCAAGGATGTACATCTGGAAATAATACTTCTATAAGTATAGAAATGTGTATGTACAATGATAAGGCTAAGCAATATAATACTTATCTTAATGCTATAGCTTTATTTAAATTATTAAAGACTGAATATAAATCTTCTCTTGTAGCTAAAGCTCATTATGACTGGACTGAGAAGAATTGCCCTAGTTGGTTAAGAGCTGGAAAATTTGGCTATAGCTGGACTTGGTTTAAAAATAAACTTGTAGAAAAAGATACCGTAAAAGTAGAATACAAACAATTAAAAAATGGTGATTACAATAAAAAAGCTAAGGTTGTTTGTGATAGCTTAAATGTTAGAAAAAGTAGACCTAATTCAAAAGGTGATTTAGGAGCTATAGATTTTAGTCTTAAAAAGGGCGAAATAGTAACTCTTGGATATGTACATAATGGTTGGGGTTCAATTTGGCACGAAGGAGAAAGTGGTTTTGTAAATACTAGTAATAAATACATAGAATTAATATAAAAATAAAAGTGCTAGGGTAATTAATTTTACTCTAGCACTTTTTTATTATTTCTATTTTAAGTTTTCCTAGTCTTTATAAATTATAATCGATTTTCAATCTATTATAATAACAGTTCTTAATATGTTTCTACAAATACTTCGAAGTATCCCTGAGGATGTATACATGTTGGACATACCTTAGGTGCTTCTTCACCTTCATGTATGTGACCACAGTTCAAACACTTCCATAGTACTTTTTCATCTTTCTTAAATACTTTTCCTTCTTCTATATTTTTAGCTAATTTATTATATCTAGCTTCATGTCTTTTTTCTACTTCACTTATTCTTTCAAAAGTTATAGCAATAGCCTCAAATCCTTCCTCTCTTGCTATTTTTGCGAATTCAGGATATAATTCTGTCCATTCTTCATTTTCACCAGCAGCAGCAGCTTTTAAGTTTGCCATAGTATCTTCATGGAATGATACTGGATATGATGCATTTATTTCTATCATTTCATCTACAAAATCTTCTTTTAAATATTTATAAAATTTTTTAGCATGTTCTTTTTCTTGTTCTGCTGTTTCCATAAATATATTTGATATTTGTACATATCCTTGCTTCTTTGCTATACTTGCATAATATGTATATCTTGTTCTTGCTTGACTTTCTCCTGCAAAGGATTTCATTAAATTTTCGGCTGTTCTAGTTCCTTTTAAACTTCTCATATAGACCCCCTATAAGCTTATTTCATTTTGTATACTAACATATTTTACCATAATTGTAAACTATTAATTTATGCTTTTGTTCATTTAATTTTATATTGATTTTGCCTTGAAAAATCTTTTATTTTTTAAAGAAATGTTATATTATCTTATTTTTACCTATTTCTTTTTCCTCATTTCCATATTTTAATTATACCGCTCTAAGTTGATAGAACTGAGCCTTTTATAAAAATTAAGTTACTTTTTGGAATTATATATAATTATACAGTTATAATAGAACTGGTAATCAGTTTGCTGGTGTAACCACCTTACATTTATCAGCAGTTTGCAAAGCATCCACTATTCTAAGTATTTCAGGAATATTTCTTCCAGTAGTAAGCGGATAATAAAGTATAGTTCTTAGAACTTGTTTATCATCTATGATAAAAACAGTTCTTACAGTTGATGTAGAACTCATTGAATCTGAAATCATGCCATATTGTTTTGCTATTTTCATATCTCGATCTTCAATAATTGGGAAAGGTATAGTTATTCCTGTAATTTGTAAAATATTATATACCCATGCTAAATGAGAAGCATTGCTATCAACACTAAGTCCTAACAATTTAGTATTTCTTTTATCAAATTCTGGAGCTAAGTTTGTAAAAGCTATAAATTCAGTAGTACATACAGGAGTAAAATCTCCTGGATGAGAGAAAAGTACTACCCATTTGCCAGCATAATCAGAAAGTTCTATTGATCCAAAAGTGGTATTGGCCTTGAAATTAGGGGCTTTTTCTCCTAAGTTTGGAAGACATGTCATAAAAATCACCTCGTTAAAAAGAATTATATATCTATTTATTTTATTAATTATTAAGATTTAATGTTACTAATTTAATCTATTTACAGA
>NZ_JANKBY010000179.1:0-7323 GCF_024621905.1 Terrisporobacter muris | reverse complement strand
TACTAAAATCTATACTACCAGAAACTGAAATCACTCTATCTTTGTATTTAAGTATGTACCCACTATTGTATTGATTATCTTTGTATACTTGTAAAGCATCCCAATTATTATCTTTAACTTCATCATACTCGTAGTATTTATATCTTTTTAAATAAGATTCAAAAGTTTTATCAATTATCCAATCATACTTACTTTTACATATTTCATAATCAAAATAATATCCGCTACTTTCATCATTGTATTGTTCATCCATAGCTTCCCTATCATCATATTCTATATCATAATTCATCTCATCATAAGAGTAAGTATAAGAACTTGCTAAAAAAGACTGTGAGCTTTCAAAATATAAATATTCCTTTTTTGTCTTCATATCTATAAAATCATTTATGGTCATAATAGGAGTTTTATTCTCATCCCTCACATAATTAATCATTTCTTTTCCTGATAATATAATATGAGTCGATATAAATATTCCAATGGCACATATAAGAACGCCTAGTATTCTACTTGTTTTCTTATACTTTTTAAGTACTATAATTATAAACCTACTTATACAAATAGATAAGAATAGTATAAAAATAGCTAGATATATATAACCTTTATCAATACCTAAATCTCCCATCAAACTAATAAACATTAAAGCTAAAATGCACATATATAGTTCTGAAAAAACAGCATTTACTTCAAATTCTTTTAAAGTTGGATAATTTATATTTTCACCCAATTTAAAAGCTCTATTAGATTTTAAATACCATAATCCATCCTTTATTGTAAGAATCAAAGCACCCATAATAATTATACTTAGTGATATCATTACAAATAAAGCACTATTACTTGATATCTCACTAAAGAAGCCATATCCATATTTTTCACCACTAGATAAATTAAATATCATTAATCCAATTAGAAAAATATTATATAATACGCTTCTCAGAATAGATTTTCTAACTTTTTTTAATACTATTTCTTCATCAGTTTGTATAGGTGTAATGTCTTGGTCTTTAGTATAAAAAATGAAATATTTATTATGTTGAAGTAAATGCATCCATCCTGTTGCTTCACAATATTCTATATATTCATCCTTCTTAGCATCTGTAAATATGTCTACTGTAAACTTGATTTTTTGTGATTCTCTCTTTTTAAATACTAAAAATCCACACACTATATCATGTAGTATCCATCCTTCCAATGCTTTTTCTTCCAAGTACTTTTCCAGTGCATTACATTCATGCTCTCTTATAGTAATTAATTTAATAAATGTATTTTTACTTATTCTCATAATTTTCTCCCATATAATTTTTGCCTTCATCAACCATTGACTTAAGTCTTATATATTCTTCTTTTAAAGCTTCATATCCATCTTTTGTTATTATATAACTTCTTTTTCTACCTTCTACTGCTGTTTCTTTTATCATTCCCGAACTTTCAAACTTTCCAAGAAGTGTATATAAAGTCCCTGGACCTACAGATATTCTACCTTTAGAAATTTCCTCCACCTTCTTCATAATGTCTACACCACAACATTCACTTGTAAGTGACAATAATATATAATACATGGGTTCTGATAGTGTTTGAAATTGCTTTCTAGCCATTTATACCACCCTTACTAAAATATTTTAATCTTTAATTATTCTAAATGCTTTACTTACAGATATAACTATTAACAGTAAAACAAATCCTGTATATACATAAGTATTTAAATATCCCAAGTCTCCCACTAAAGCAATCATTACTATTATTAGCGTACCTATGTATAAATTCAAAAAAATGCTTTTTACTTTTAACGCCTTAAGACTTGGATAATTAGCATTTTCATTCAAGCTTACTAATTTTTTAAATTTGAAATACCATAAACCACTTCTTATAATCTCAATAATTGGACAAATAGTAAACACTGCACAAATAAGAATCATAAATACGTAATCATTGCCATATATTTCTTTACTATATTCTAAATTTGGAACAAAAAAAGTATTATAAGCATTATTCACCATAGAAAAAGAAATCCAAATATATATGAATGTATTTATAGCCATAGCTCTTCCCACTTTTGTTAATACAATTTCTTCATCAGTTTGTATAGGTGTAATATTTTTATCTTCTGTAAAAAATATAAGATAATGATTTGTACTACATAAATGTTGCCATCCACTAGCTTCACAGAAATCTATATACTCACCTGTCTTTAGATCTGTAAATATATCTACACTAAACTTATAATCTTTTGGTTGTGATTTTTTAAATATAAAAAAACTACAACTTATATCATTTAATATCCATCCCTCTAATGCTTTTTCTTCCAAGTATTGCTCTATAGCTTCACATTCATTTTCTTTAAATGTGATAAACTTTACAAGTGTATCTCTTCCTGTTCTCATAAAATTCCCCCAAATATTTTTAAATTTATATTCCTCATTTTATGATTAAAGCATTATGTCTATATATTAAATATCGATACACGATATTTTTACTTAAATAGTAACATCGTGTATCGATATTGTCAATTATATCCAATTTATTTATTGCTAACTTTAAATATAAATTATTTTATTACTTATATTTTCATGCAAAAAAGTCATTGGGGTTCTTCTTTCCAATGACTTTTTTATCTAATTTCTATTCTCTAATTTTATTTTTTTCCTATCTCTAAAGTTAAAATTTAACTTGAACATTTTGTCTTTCTTCTATATTTTCCAATTCAAAGAATGGTTCTTCCTTAAACTTAAACAAACTAGCAATTATACAACTTGGTACCTTTTGAATAACCTTATTAAGATTATTTACTGTTCCATTGTAATATCTTCTTGATTTTTCTATCTCTAATTCTATATTTTGTAATTCTTTTTGTAAATTTATAAATTGTAAATCAGCCTTTAAATCCGGATAGTTTTCAGAAATCATTAACAATCTACTTAAGGCATTGGATAATTCACCTTCATATTTTGATTTATCTTTTGGAGAGCTTGAAATTGCGTTTCCTCTGGCCTGTATAACTTGTTCCAATGTTCCTTTTTCATGAGTAGCATATCCCTTTACTGTCTCTACTAAATTTGGTATAAGATCATATCTTTTCTTTAAAAATACCTCTATTGTGGAGAATCCTTCTTTAACGTTCATTCTAAGTGATACAAGTTTGTTATATGTCGCAGCACCCCATATTATTACAACTCCTGCAACTACTACAATAATAATCCCCATCATTGTTACACCTCCATTTATTTTAAACCTTATATTAACTAAGCTCTACCAGCTTGAGCCACCGCCACCGCCAGAGCCTCCTCCACTAAATCCACCACCACCAAATCCTCCTAAACTACTTGAAGAAGATGTATCTATATATTGACTTGCCGTGGATTCCACTTTATTCAAATCATTTACAAACATGCTTAAAGCCATATAATTATTTAATGGATAATAAGTATCATAGTAAGATGGTTGTTCCATAGAAACATCTCTAAACTTATCTGCCCATATTTTAGTAACTCCAAGAACTTGCGCATAAGGAAGTGTATTGTAGAAATACTCTGGATCTTCTTCTATCAAAGCTTCTAATCTATCTTTTTCTGCTACTTCTATAAAGTTTCTAAATCCTACAATCTCTCCTAATAACTCTTTTCCATAATCACTCCTTCTCGGAACACAACTACTTAAGATATTTCCAATTAGAGATACTATTATACTGACTATGATTATTAAAGCATCTAAATCTGTGAATAAAAATGGGAAAATTATCATAATTAAATATATGAAGCTAACAATAACAATACTAGCTATTTTCTTATTTTTTTTCATTAATCCATGTCTTTTTTTCAACAGCATATAAAAAATCAAATAAAATACTAAATGTATAATTAGTATGAATATGCTAAACATAACATATCCCCCTACAGAACCATGATCCACCTCTCTAGCTACCATCATACATGATATTATAGGTATTGCTGATATTATGCTTAATAAAAATCCTCTTATTTGCGAAGAGCTATCTCTCAATTTATTACTACCTTTAAATTCTTCTTTAACACTTTGTGTTGCTTTACTTACTTCCTCTCCAAAATAAGTTTTTAATTTTTCACCAGTTACTCTTCTATCATTTTCATATTTAAATAAGCTATTAAACAATTTTTTTTCATAGTATTTATGATTACTATCAATATCTTTTAATTTTTCTATGGTGAACTTATCTTTTTCTTTCATAATAATTTTTATATATCCTTTACTTGCCCAGTAAAATAATAAAGAAGTCACTTGAGAGTTACTAATACTTTCATTAAAAGCATAGCCCACTTCTGCGCTATTCATATGTCTTGGCGGGTAGAATTCCACCACTGGTGTTATAGGATTTTTATCTTTGAATCTAAAAAATAAAAATGTAATTATAAGTAAAAATAATGGTAATCCAAATTTAACTATGTTTGCAGATATGGGTAAAGGTCTTACAAATAGACTTTCGTCTATCTGAAGATTTAGTTTTACATCTTCTCCCACGTATATTGTATTTTTGTTTGTAAATACCACATTTTTATCATTTTTATCTAAGTTAAATCTGTCTGTACCTAAATTTGCTCCCTTCTCACTAAAGTCCACAGTAGCATCATTTATGGCAAATGGTGAATTTAGATCTACTTTAAGATTTTCAATTTTTCCATCTAGATGAGGGCTTACTATTTTAAAAACAATATCATCACTAAGTCTAGGTTCAATAGTATAAGTTACTTTAAAATTATATTCATTCATTTTATTATCTAAGGTAATAGTCCCATCTTCTTCATTGTAGGATACATTTTTATCATCCACACTCATATCTAACAAATAGAAATTTTCACCTTTTATCATGTCTAATAAGTCGATTGTAAGTGACTCTTCCCCTGTATAATCTTTGTTCATTTCTATTTGGAAATTACGCTGAATTTCATATTTTTTATCATCTGTTATATTAATATTTATTAATTGATTTCTAATTGTATATGGATATTGTTTTACTGGAGCATTTTTAAAAGCTCCTTCATTTAGCATTGCATTTACTGTGACTGACTTATAAGGTTGTATATTTTTTATTGAATTGATATAAATTTTATTGTTTTCTACTTTATATTTAACATTTATAGAATCGTTACTACCATACTCACCATCTGTTACATTTAATTTTTCTAAATTTGCTTCTTTTGGATAAGTTATAGTTGATGTGAAATTTTCAATATTTGTGTCCCATTGATTTCCTAAAACGTTTAAATAAATGTAATCTCCTTCGGGTCTTTCTTCGTTGTAATTTTCTATGGTGTATGTAATTTTATAAGTTTTATCTCCACTTATAGTTTCGTCTTCATCACCTATTTTTATTTTCATGTCAAAAGAATCTTCTATCTCATAAGGTGCTCCTTCTACAGATACATCTTTAATATTATAATCTTCCAGTCTTGTAGATGTGGGAATATTTCTAATGATTCCATGGCGATCTTCATTGAAATATACCTCTATAGTTTCTGTTATTTTGTATTCTCTTTTATCATTAACATCCACATTTACATCCATATTTTTTATATAATAACCATCATCTTGTTCTGCATAAGCTTTAAAAGTAATTAGATTTATGAACATTAACATAAAAATCAAAAATAACACGTTTGTTTTGAACCTTCTCATCCATTCCCCCTCTTTCAAATTTATTTCACTATAAATAGTAACATAGTTCAAATCTATGGTATATCTTTTTTGAATTTCCCCTCAATTTTATTATTTTTCACTTTAACTTTCTAATTGTATATATCAGAAAATTCTATTTTACATTTTTCTATATTAAAATTGTTTTTTTCACGTATTATAGAAATATTTTTTTTCTCATCGTCAGCTTTTAAATTTTTGGGCATAGAAAAAGTGAACATAGACCCTTCATATTCTTCACTTTCAACATTTATACTGCCTCCATGAAGTTTTATTATTGATTGAACAAGATATAATCCTATTCCACTACCTTCACACTTTTGTTTATAATTAGTATTCGCTTGTCCAAATCTGTCAAATATAACTTCTAGTTTGTCTTTTGGTATTCCTTTCCCATTATCTTTAACGCTAACAAAAATAAATTCTTTATCATCTCTTATATTAATTAATATTTTTCCATTTCCATCTGTTGTATATTTAATAGCATTAGATAATAAATTTAACATTACTCTTTCTATTGCTTCTGGATCACATGCCATAATAACTTCTTCACAATCTGTATCAAATATAAGCTCTATATTTTTATTTCTTGCATATTCAGCTACAGATAAGCATATATCCTCTATAATATTAACTATATTATTGTTACTTAGGTGAATATCATAATACCCTATATCCATTTTATTAATATCCATTAGATTATTCACTAATTTTAAAACCCTGTAAGAGTTTTGTCTTATACTTTTTAAGTATCTAACTAAATCATCATTTGATATTGCAATGTTATTGTCAATTCTTTGCTGCATAACTTGCATTGTTCCTAAGATAATGTTTAGAGGTGTTTTAAACTCATGAGATAAGTTAGTGAAAAAGTCATTTTTCATAGCTTCTAACTTTACTCTTTCCTCTAGATTTTTCTTCATTTTTTCTTCATTTACTTCATATGTAATATCCTTACCCGTAACAATATAAGCATTACTTTTTTGTGAATACTCTATATTCCAATAAATCCATTTATAAGTTCCATCTTTACAAAGATATCTTGCTTTTGCATTAGCTTTTCTTTTCTTTGAATTATGTAAATATTCATTCAAATGCTTTATAACTTTTCTATCCTCTACATGAATATTCTTATATATATCTCTATTTAACAAATCTTCCTTACTCCAACCTAACACCTTAGTCCAACTAGAACTTATTTTCAGTAGTTTGCCTTTTACATTATATATGGAAAATAAATCTATAGATTTATCTAAATAGTCATCAAGCTCATTTTCCATTATTATTCTTTTTTTATTTTCTATCATTATCTCCTTATTTAAAATCCACCCTCTAATAATTATTGAAATTAGTTTACATGCACCAAGAACCAAATCAGAATCCACATTTTTGCATACGTTTTCTGGGTCATATGTAATATTCAAACTTCCTATAAATTCATCATCTGCAGAAAGTTTATAGCTTCTAAAAAAGTTCTTATCATCAAACTTTTCAAGTTCATTATAATTAGCTCTGTTGGCATTTATAAAATCACTAACTCTATTTACAGGATATAATTCTATTCCTCTCAAATTTACTGTTTCTAGTTGTTTTTTAGCTATATTAATCTCAGTATATTTACTAATATATTCTTTTCCATCCCCTAATCCTATATATGGAATT
>NZ_JANKBY010000178.1:0-7373 GCF_024621905.1 Terrisporobacter muris | reverse complement strand
GAAGTGTGGAACAAAAAATTGAAAATAGCACTTACATATATAAAAAAGGACAGGCTTGTTTTATCAATCGTAATACAAAGCATTGTGAAATATCAGGAAAGGATTTTTCTGTAGTTTATTTATGCTTTTTCATTTTCACCATCAGCATAAATATTATTACCATCTAAAATAGTATAATATTTTTTTCCTTCTTTAATTATGGGATTAGCTGAAATTATACCTTTAAACTTACTTGTAACATATATGGTTGCAGAGATTTTGCTTTCTTCAGAAGTTACGTTCATATCCGGTTCTGACACAGTATCTTCAGAAGTACTAATAATTTCTTTACCACTCTCTTCTGTATTAATATTAAGAGCAAGATTCATATTTTGAAATACACTATCACAGGCACCTCCCTTTACTCTATCATCTCCTTCTCCCTCTTCATGTAAGAAAATTGCATATCCCTCTAGATCTCCAAAGTTATATTTTCTAATATCTTTTTTAAATATATTCTCATCAAAAGTACCATAATATTTTTTATTTTCATCATCATAATTATACTCTTCACCATTGGAATCATCTTCTTTACCATCTAATTTATAAGTAATAAAAGCTCCACGTAAATTTTCCATTTCGTTATACTGACTATCTTCTTTTGCTAATTGGCATGCAGATAAACTAAATGCTCCACTTATTATTATAATTAAACTCAATATTTTCTTATTTATTTTCCTCATCATCTTCCCCCAATTTTCCATCAAATTTTAATATATCTCCCACATCACATTCCAAATAAAAACAAATCTTGTTTATAGTTTCAAATCTTACACCCTTTGCCTTTCCACTTCTCAGTATGGAAAGGTTAGCTTCTGTGATACCTATTATTTTTGCAAGCTCCTTAGATGTGATTTGCTTCTTTTTAAGTATTTCTTCTAAATGAACTTCTATGCCCATTTCATCCTCCTATTTTTAAATAATTGTATTGTTATCTTCGTACAAGTCTTTGTTTTCCTGAAAGTATTTGCACAAAATTATCCCCACAAAAGCAACTATCAAAGGTACAAAAGGTATACTTAAAAACATGTTGATTTCACTTATACTTGAAGTTAAAATTAGCTGTAAACCATTTATAAGCAAAGATGATATAACTGATAAATAGACAGTTGTTTTACCATATTCATATATTTTTCTTATGTTTTCTATTACATTTTCTCCATATTGATTCTCCCTAAAGTCATTGATAAGCTTTATTCCTGTAAAAATAACTGTCATGGACATTATTAGTGGTGCCACAGTTAAGGTATATTTTATAATGTAAAATACAAATTGAGGTTTGTTCATTTCACTTAAAACATTAAAAGTTCCAAAATAAAAAATCATTATAATGTCTGAAACTAAAAATAAAGTTAAAATTATTTGAAGACTTTTTAAAGATTTCTTCTTGTTGTTTTCTTCTTCGCATGATAGAGAAGTCAAAGAAAGTAGGACAAAATAACTGATTATTATGATGTAAAACATCATGGATATTGATAATTTCCCCATAGTTATAAATTCTGAAGTTCCATAGAATTCCTCTGGTAATAAGGAGTACAGCTCCATTGGATTTATAAATTGATAGATTGCGTATAGTAAATAAACGCTTAATCCTATTAATATAGAATCCACATTTGTATTCTTGCCCTTTTTGTATTTGTAAAAACAAATGCTCCCTGGTATGGCAGAAATCATTATGTAGATTAATATCGCTACTAAATTCCCTACACTTGATGAAAGTGATAGTTTTCTTAGGTTATCTCCAATTATGTTAAATGGATAGTACATAATTTCCAAGCTACTCTTTGCATTTAAAACAAATAACATGATTATGCTAAGTATCAGTGATGATATAGCTGATATTATTAGTGTTCTTTTTATTTTTAATATATTCATAAGCCCCTCCATATTGGTAATTATTGTGAAACAATAATTTTAATATAATAGTATCAGCGAAATTATTGTTTTTCAATAATTTTTATAAAACTTAGGGGTAATATAAAAAAGCCCTATCACTTATTTGTGATACGGCTTTTCTAAAATCTATTATTTATAATCCTACTTCTATAAAACTACTTCAGCTTCTTTTAATTTTTCAATTTTTATTGCACAAACTTTATATTCTGGTGCTTTTGCAAACTTATCAAGAGCTGCATTAGTTAACCAGTTAGCATTTCCATCTTGGAAGTGGAATGGCATCCAAGTTTCTCCTGGAGATACTTTTGTTCCAACACGTGCTGTAGTTTCTATTTGACCACGTCTTGAAGATACTTTTACTTTTTCTCCATCTTTTATTCCTAAACTTACTGCATCTTTTATATTCATTTCTATAAATGAAGATGATGCTATTTCATTCAATCCTTCTGTTCTACCAGTCATTGCTCTAGTTGTATAGTGATATAATATACGACCAGTCATTAATATTATTGGATATTCATCATCTGGTAATTCTACAGATGGAGTGTACTTAGCTGGATAGAAATATCCTAACCCTCTAACAAATTTGTCCACATGTAATATAGGTGTTCCTGGATGATTTTTATCTGTACATGGCCATTGTAAGCTTCCTTCTTTATCTAATCTATCATGACTTATACCTGCAAAACTTGGAGTAAGTGATGCTATTTCATCCATTATCTCAGCTGAAGTTAAATAAGGTTGATCATATCCCATACGATTCATTAAATCTGTAAATATATCAGTATCTAATCTCATTTCACCTTCTAATTCAACTGCTTTACGAACTCTTTGTACACGTCTTTCTGTATTAGAGAATGTACCTTCTTTTTCTGCATAACTAACTCCAGGTAATATAACATCTGCATATTTAGCAGTTTCAGTCATAAATAATTCACTCATAACAAAGAAATCTAAGCTTTCTAATGCTTTTATTATATGAGTAGTATCTGCATCAGTTACTACTGGATCTTCTCCAAATATGTAAAGACCTCTTACTTCTTTTTTGATTGCAGCTGGGAATACTTCTGTAGCCATTCTACCTACATTTGGATTTAATTTAGTATTCCATGCTTTCTCAAATTTAGCTAATACTTTTGGGTCAGTAACTTTTTGATATCCTGGGAAATCTCCTGGTAAAGCACCCATATCACAAGCACCTTGAACGTTATTTTGCCCACGAAGTGGATTAACTCCGCAACCTGGTCTACCTAATTTACCAACTAACATGGCCATATTAGACATAGACATAACACCTTCTGTTCCACTTGTATGTTCAGTAACTCCTAAGCAATATATGATAGGTGCCTTATCAGCTTTTGCATACATTATAGCTGCGTCTCTTAAGTCTTCTTCACTAATGTTACATATTTCAGATACTTTTTTAGGAGTATATTCTTTAACTAATTCTTTTATTTCATCATAACCTTCTGTACGAGAATTGATAAAGTCCATATCTTGAAGTCCTTCTTCAATTATTACGTTCATGATACCGTTTGCAAAAGCAACGTTTGTACCTGGCTTAATTTTTATATGTATATCAGCTTTCTTAGCTAAATCTATGTCACGAGGGTCAACTACTATTAATTTACATCCTCTTTGAACTGCTTGTCTTATTTGCATTCCTATAACTGGATGTGCTTCTTCTGGGTTAGAACCAACTAACATTATTACATCTGCTTCTTTAGTTATATCTTCTATTGTGTTTGTCATTGCTCCTGAGCCTACTGTTATCGCAAGACCTGCGACAGATGGGGAATGTCAAACACGGGCGCAGTTGTCTATGCTATTTGTTCCAAAAGCACAACGTACCATTTTTTGCATCATATAAATATCTTCATTTGTTGAACGAGAACATGCAAATCCTGCTAATGATTCCGGTCCATATTCTTTCTTTATTTCTGTAAATTTACTTGCCACTAAATCTAGTGCTTCATCCCAAGTAGCTCTTTCAAATTCTCCTGTTTCATGATTTTTTATTAAAGGATATTTTATTCTATCTTCTGAATGAACAAAGTCAAAACTTCCACTACGTCCTTTAACACATAATAAACCTTTATTTGATCTTCCATCAGCTGCTTTTACATCAACTATTTTATTATCTTTAACTAGTAGCTTGTATTGGCATCCTGTTCCACAGTGAGGACAAGTTGTTAAAACTTCTTTATCTATTTGGTAAGGGCGATAATTTTTTCTTCTTTTCATAGTTAACGCACCTGTTGGACATGCTTCAACACAGTTACCACATGATTCACAATTTGTTTTTCTCCAATCTTCATCAAATGGAGTTCCTATTACTGAAGTGAATCCTCTTTGCATAGTATCTATAGCACCACGACCAACTATTTTATGGCAAGTATTTACACATCTATGACATAAAACACAAAGATTTGGGTTATATGTAAAAAATGGATTTGTGTCATCTATTGGTAAATCAACACTTTCACCTTCAAAAGTAGTTTTTTCTACACCATATTCATAACATAAGTCTTGTAATTTACAATCTCCATTTGATGCACATGAAAAACAATCTGTTTTATGATTAGATAAAAGCATATCTAAAACATTTCTTCTAGCTTTTATTACCTTTTCACTTTTAGTAGATACTACTAAATTTTCTGAAACTTGTGCAGTACATGCTGTATCCATCTTTGTTCTACCGTTACTTTCCATCTCTACCATACACATTCTACAAGAACCATCTGGTAATAAATCTTTTATATAACATAAAGTAGGAATTTCTATACCCGCTTGCTCAGCTGCATTTAATATTGTAGTTCCTTTTGCAACTTCTACTACTTTATTATCTATCGTTAAACGTACCATAATTATGCTCCCCTCCTAATCTACATATATTGCATCAAATTTACATCCATCTACGCAAGTACCACATTTTATACATTTTTCTAAATCAATAACATGAGCTTCTTTTTTAGCCCCTTTTATGGCATCTACTGGACAATTTCTAGCACATTTTGTACAACCAACACATTTACTTGAATCAATCTTAAATAATTTTAATGCTTCACAAGTATGAGACTTACATTTTTTATCTACAATATGTTCTTCATACTCTTTACGGAATATTTTTAATGTACTTATAACTGGTAATGGAGCACTTTTTCCTAATCCACATAAGGACATGTTTTTAACTGTATTTGCAACTTCTTCTAACTTATCTAAATCTTCTAATGTTCCTTTTCCCGCTATAATTTTTTCTAATATTTCTAGCATACGTTTTGTCCCAACTCTACAAGGTGTACATTTACCACAACTTTCTCTCTGAGTGAAACTCATAAAGAAACGAGCAACTTCAACCATACAAGTATTTTCATCCATAACTACTAGACCACCAGAACCAACTATTGCATCAAATTTCTTAACTGAATCGAAATCCAGCTTTTGATCTAAGTGTTTTTCAACTAGACATCCACCAGATGGTCCCCCTATTTGAACACCTTTAAATGGAACATCATTCTTCATTCCTCCGCCTATATCATATATAATTTCACGAAGAGTAGTTCCCATTGGTACCTCTATTAATCCTGTATTCTTTACACTTCCAGTAAGGGCAAACGCTTTTGTGCCAGGACTACCTTCAGTTCCTATTTGTGTAAACCACTCACCACCATTAGCTATTATCATTGGTATATTGGCATAAGTCTCAACATTATTTAATACTGTTGGTTTATCAAATAAACCTTTTTCTACTGTACGAGGTGGTTTTACTCTTGGCATACCACGGTTACCTTCTATTGATGCAGTAAGTGCACTACCTTCACCACATACAAATGCTCCTGCACCTTTGTTTATATGCATACGTAAATTAAAGTCAGTACCTAAAATATTTTTACCTAATACTCCAAGTTCTTCTGCTTGAGCTATAGCTATTTCCAAACGTCTTACTGCTAAAGGATATTCTGCACGAACATAAATATATGCATCTTCGGCACCTACTAAGTAAGCTGCTATTATCATACCTTCAAGCATCTTGTTTGGGTCACCTTCCATAATACTTCTATCCATGAAAGCACCTGGGTCACCCTCATCACCATTACATACTACGTATTTAACTTTTTCAGGCTGTCTTGCAACTTGCTCCCATTTCTTGCCTGTTGGGAATCCTGCTCCACCACGTCCTCTTAAGTTTGATTTTTTAATTTCTTCAATGGCTGTTTCTTTATCCATTTCGAATAGCACTTTTTCTAACGCTTCGTATCCTCCCACAGCTATGTATTCTTCTATATTTTCTGCATCTATATGACCGCAGTTTTTAAGAACTAAACGAGTTTGTTTTTCATAAAAAGGAATAGATTCTTGACTTTGATAAATTTTTCCGTTTTGTGTATATAGTAATCTTTCTATTACCTCTTTGTTGCATATAGTTTTGTTATAAATTTCATCACAATCTTCAGGCTTAACTTTTACATATAATATATCTAGAGGCTCTATTCTCATTAAAGGTCCCATTTCGCAGAATCCATGACAACCACTTTTCTTAATTTCTGGATGAGGTACCTCTTCTTCAAATTTAATTTCTATATTTTCATCATTTTTAACTAATTCACTCAAGTTATCATATATATCTTGTGCTCCACCAGCTATACATCCAGTACCAGCACATATTAATACTCGTATAGGAATTGAGTTAATTCTATCTTTTGCTCTTTTTCTAAGATCTTGCAATGCTTCTTTTGAACTTATTCTATCTTTCAAAAATTCTAATGACATTTGTAATCTCCCCTTACTCTTATATTAAATCTTCTTCTGGTTCTAATTGTTGTTGTTTTTCTTCTTCTTTTATTAATTCAATTATTTCTTCTGCTTTTGCTGGGGTCATACTTGGATATACTTTATCATTAATAGTCATAACTGGTGCAAGACCACAAGCACCTAAGCATGATACTGTTTCTAAAGTAAATAATCTGTCATCAGAAGTGTGTTTTTCTTCATTTAAATCTAGGATTTTTGTAATTGCATCTTTGACTGGTATTGATTTACGTACGTGACAAGCTGTTCCATCACATATTTTTATAACATATTTTCCTTTTTCTTCAAAAGAAAAGTTTTCATAGAATGTTGCTACACTGTATGCCTTAGACAAAGGTATTTGTAGTTTGTCTGCAACGTATATTAACAATTCCCCTGGTAAATAACGATATTCATCTTGAATATCCTGCATTATAGGAATTAATGAACTAGGTTTATTGCCATGGTGTTCAATAATTCCATCAGTCTTTTTGTAGTAAGACTCTTCTAACATTTATTTTCCCCCTCTAACCTATGTTTTTTATCACAAAAGTAATATAATATGATATAAATTCAAATGCTCTACTATAATAATAATACTTTCTAACATTTTTTTCCATAGTTGTATACTATATTCTAAATATTCCATT
>NZ_JANKBY010000177.1:0-7386 GCF_024621905.1 Terrisporobacter muris | reverse complement strand
CTATACTTAAAAGTGGTGCATGTTGCTGAGCCCCATATACATCTGTTTCGCCTAAGTCACCTGAAGCTATAGGTCTCTTTATTGTTATTTTTATTGCATTAGCTGGCTTAAATTCTATAATATTAATAATATCTTCTTTTTTTATCTTATATAATTCACAAATTAACTCTTCATTAATTATTTTTTTATTACATACCTTTTCAAAATCTTCTATGGATTTAAACATTATATCCATAGTCAATTCATATGGCCCTGAATTTTTACTACGAATAATATTTGTAATATCAACTAACTTCGTCATTAATAATCATCTCCATTTTTTATAATTCTTCATAATCAATTGTAAATAAATCATTTCCATTATCAACTTCCATAATATGATAAATACTAAAATTATATACTTTACCTGCATGAAAGTCGCTTGGAGAGTATGGAAAAGCCAAATTTCCTGCTGTAGCTTTTCTGCCCTCATATCCAAAATGAAGCATGGATGAGCGAGCAAAGGCACATATTGTATCAGCTTTTTTTTGATCATTAGCGACTGCTTCAATCACCACTCCAATTTCATGAGAGTTTTTTGTAGTTGGTGTAGGCTCTATATTTCCCATCACAGCATTTTTACCATATACTGAAATATTAAGATAATAATCCCACTTTTGAGATTTAAAATTATCTTCAACTCTTTCTTTTACACCATCGATTATTTCATCTATTTTTTCAATCATAATAGGATCTCTAGCCCCAGCTATAGACACAGTTCTATAGCCTATTAATTTAGCTCCCTCTAATTTTATAGTATATTTAGGAGATTCAACAAACTTACTTCCTGAAACTTTTACAATATTTTCACTATCTTGTGTGAATTCACACTTTGTTAAATCTAAATGTCCACCTGGTCCAGGTAAAATATATGGATTTGTTTTTTCATATAATGTATGTGCCGCCACAGATACTGTGGTACATTTCCTTATGGAATTTAATGGTTCTAATCTAAAGTAGTCTTCTCCTAAATATCCAAACATACAATCGGAACCACTTCCTGGGGTTGAACATATGGCTGCACACTCTAAAATTTTACCAAGATGAAGAGCAAGGCCCTTATCATAACCTGCCTTTATTGCTGGAGCAGCAAAAACAGATGGGTCATAAGTTCGACCTGCTAAAATTATATTTGCACCTTCGTTTAATGCTTCTATAAACGGTTCTACTCCCATTTGACCTACAATTCTTGTTGTTTCTTCTATATCAGCTTCACTTAATTGAGGAACTGGGCCAAGAGGCGAAATTTTATCATTGTGAAGCGCTTCTTTTACTTTATCTTTAGAAATTTCTGCATGTATTAAAGCTAATTTAAAATTATAGTTGTTTTCTTTTGCTATTTCATAAATTATTTCCTTACACCAGTTTAAGTGAATTTCTGCACCACTACCTCCTGCTGTTCCAATAATCACTGGAATTTCATTTGATAATCCACTTTTAATCATTATTTCTAAATCTCTCTTTACAGCGTCTCTATCTGTAAAAGATTCTCCTGCCCCTAGATAATAAGGTCCTGGATCTGTGGAGCCTGCATCTACTGCAATAACATGTGGTTTTCTTTTCATACCTTCTATAAAAGATTTTTCAGGAAACCCATAACCAAGTATGGCTGTAGAAGATAATATTCTAAATTCTTCTTTCATCTTATTATCATCCCCCTATTTATTTATCACTTTATTTAAAGCTAAAATTCTTTGCATTTCATTGTAAACTATCATATATCCTTCATCTACACCCATTCCAGGTTTCGCTAAAATTTGGTCAGGTCCTGTTGCCATGGCAATATGAGCGCAAATTTGAGCTGAACGATCTGTTTCATTACACGTTCCACCTTGATAAGCACCTATATTTTTTTCTTTACAGTATAAAACTGCTTCAACTATATTATTTATTCCACCTAAATCTGGAGTTTTTATTTGAATAATATGACCTGCTTTATTATCAGCAAAATATTTAATATCTTCCAGTGTATTACACCATTCATCTGCCACAATCTCCACATTTATATTTTTTTCATCTATTAATTTTCTTATTTCTTTCAAAGCTAACATTTGCTTTTCTCTATCTTCCACATCAACTGGACCTTCGATGCGAAGCTTAAATGGTTTTGCAATTTCACATAATTTTTCCATATAGCTAACTATTTTTTCGTAATTATCATTTCCAAAAGCAACTCCTAAAGTTCCGTACACATCTATATGAATAATAGGGTTGTAAGAGTTCTCATCTCTTAAATTAATTATCCTATCTCTAAGCCAAGCTACATATCTTTCTAATTTTTCACCACTTTGGCCTAATTTTTCACTTACATTGTTAATTAATCCATGAGGAAGTACCCCTGCTCCTTTTATAATCATTTTATCTACATTTTCATAACGGCTATCTCCACTTTGCGTGAATATTGGCACAATTTCACCTAATATACTAGTGTTATATTCTTTAGATATTACCTGACACATTAAACAGTTGTTAGCTTTTGCCACAGCGTCTAGTAATGCTTGTGTTACCCCGTATCTGATAGCTGTATGAAGTTTTTTATTATCAACTCTTATATTTTCTACTAAGTTACTAAGCTCTTTAAAACTTGTAATTTCTCTTCCAATTAATTTTGGTGCTACTTCTTTTTCTATAATTGGAATAAAATCCTCAGCTAAAAATAATGGATCACGACCTCCAGCTCCACTATATTGCACAGCTGCACAATCTCCAAAAGCAATTTGGTTATCTTCTAATATAATCATTACTGAAATAGACTCTCCACTTTGTCTAACCCTGCTAAACCCTTCTGTTACAGGTTCACCTATATAAGTTGCTCCATCACTAATTGCTCCACTTTTTATTGCACGTTGATCATCAAAATAAAAACCAGTACGACCTGCAGAGCAAACTACATTTTTTATTTTCATCTAAAAATTCCCCCTCATTTTACTTTTGCAGACTTATTTATTTCTAGGACGCCCAATAAGAGTACCTTTACTTATAGCATAAACATCATCAATCACCATTTGAAAAGATTTTTCTCTATTTTCATATTTAGCACGCTCTTCTATTTTATTATTATTAAATTCCAATAATTCCGGTGTAAAAGGTAATTTTCCAGGATTAAGAATTCGAATAGCTCCATTATTATCTCTAGCTGGTAACAATTTTCCTAAAGTATGAATAGATGGTGCAAAAGGAATATCTAAAATTCCACTCTTAAAAGCTCGAATAGTACCTATTGCAATATCTTTATCTCCTATTTCAAAACATTTGTCTATTATGCAGCGTGTTTCTCTTTTTATAACCTCTTTTTCAATATTAACTTCATTAGTTTTAAACTCTTGATCTTTTAACATGGATAAAATTTGTTTTGTACAAAGTAAACCTTGAGCATTTGCTTCCATTGTTGGTACTCCTAAAGCTTCATGTGGCGTTTTTACAATAACTTTAGTTGCTTTAGAAAGAGAAGCTAGTGTACTTCCTAAAGCTATTACACTAAATGCTTTTGCTTCATCTTGTGGGAAGCTTCCCATCCATTGATGTAATACAGTAGTTACTACAACATCTTCATATCCTTCTTTTATTAAGTATTCATTAGTAAGTTCTTCTAAAGCTCTAATAGCGGCAATATCTTGAATAAAATTACCACATTGACCATAGCCTACAGAAATATTTTTAACCCCTTGCTCTGCAGCCAATAAACTTTCTATAATAGCTACTGAATGAGATATACATGGAGGCACTAAAGTTCCAGTTAATGGTCCATAAGGTTCACGATTTATAGATATTCCCTCTTCTTCGTATAAACCTGTAAGTCTATCTACATACTGCCAATCCCTAATAGTTTTTTCCAAGGAAACATTTTTTGCGTAAGGTATGTTATAAGAAATTCCACCACCTTCAAAACTTGTAAATCCACCTGAGTAAGTTATTTCACTTAATAATCTTGCATCTGGAGTCCCATGTCTTACTTGTATTGGTGCGTCTAGAGCATTTATAATTCTACGACAACTTTCAACTCCATGATTAACAGCTGGAAATCCATTTAACATTGATTTATTATTTTTAATAGATTCAATAATTCCTTTTTGCGCATCTTCATAACAGTTTTGTCTAGTATAACTATCTATAGTAGTAGGTAATAAATCAGCCTGACCTACATCTTGCAAATAAGTTAATAATTTAATTTGATCATCAACAAGAGCAACTCCAGCCCTTGGCTGAATTAAAGTAGTTCCTTCTTCTTTTGCTTTTATAAGTTTAGCCGAGAAAATCTTTTTTGCTGGTAGAGATTTATGAAATTCAAATGATTCTTCTAAATTAATATCTTTGCCTGTTGGCCATAAGGAAAGAACCTCTTCTCTAATATGATTAAAGTCTTCCTTAGAAATCTTTTTATTTCTAATTTCTATCATATTTTAACTCCTTTTTCATAATTCGAATTGCAATCTTTGGATATGATTTTGATAATAGGCCCATTGCTTGTAATATATATTTTTTATCTACTAAAATTTCAGCATTTTTAGGCCTCATAGATTCTTGTCTTTTTTCATTGAAACATGCATACTCCAATATATTATTTATGCAAGGTAAGTTAATCAGCGATCCCCCAGTTAATATGATTTTTTTAACATGAGTTAAATCCTTACCTTTTTGCAAATATGCTATTCCATTAGATGTATATATTTTTTCTTTTGTTCCGCAATGTCTAATTGTTGCTATCTCAACTGCTTTTGCTGATAATGCAAAATCTAGTTTTTCAATATCTTTTTCATTGGGTAATATATCTGGATTAATTTGTAAATATTCTATTATTTCATTTGCCCTTTCCATTGTCAAGTTAGCTACTGAGGCAATATTATCAACTCCCACTTCATCAATAATTCCTCCAATGCTATATCTCATGCCAATATCACCCTCTACAGTTCTTTTTATATAAGGTTCTTCTATTCCTTTATATATAACATTAGGTTCTTTTGGAGTTCCTTCTCCAACAGAGTATACATCTGTAGTTGCTCCTCCTAAGTCAATTGCCATCAGTTCACCTATTCCATTTTCATTTTCATAACCATCTGCCAAAAGTTTTATTGCATTCATTAGTGCTGATGGAGTAGGCATTATTATTTCTGATATTAATTCACTTGTTTTTGTTATGCCCTTGGCATAAATAATTCTTTGTAAAAATACTTTTCTTATTTTATTTTGTGCTGGCTCTATATTTAACTCACCAAATGTAGGCATTACATTTTCTACAATATATGTTTCTTTATCTTTTAATATTTTTTTACATTTATTACTTACTTCGTTATTTCCCCCTATGATTATAGGAAACTCTACCTTGCAAGTTGATAACATTTTTGCATTATGTAATATGCATTTTTTATCTCCACCGTTAGTTCCTCCAGCAAGTAAAAATATCTCTGGCTTGATTTTTTCTATTTCTTCTATATCTTCTTCAGTCATTTCAAATGAATATACCTTTATAACCTTAGCACCTGCTCCTAAGCAAGCTTCTTTTGCTGCAGTAGTTGTAACACCAGGAACTAAACCACTAGCTATCATCTTTAATCCCCCAGCCGCAGAAGAACAAGCAAGGTATTCATCATATTTTAACTTACCAGTTTGTTTTTCTAAAGTTTCTATAGCTCTATGCAATCCTTCATTTATATCTGTATTTATAGTTGTAAAACTTGATGCTGTTCCTACAATAACTTCTTTTTCCAAATCAACAGCAGTTATCTTCGTATAAGTGCTACCAAAATCAATTAGTAAAATTATCTTCATTTTCTTCACCAATTTTCAAATCTTTCTTTAAGAAGTCTATCGTAATTTCAGGGTCTGTTCCTGGTGGAAATACTCTATCAAATCCCATTTGTTTAAATCGTTTTTCTACTTCATTAAAGGGTTGCTTTCCTACTACAATATTTCCTCCTACATATAACAATATATTTCTCAAACCCCATTCTTCACATCTCTCTCTAAGACCCCTGCAATCGATTTCCCCGTGACCATATAAAGAAGAAACTAAAATTGCATCTGCATTAGATTCCATAGCAGCTTCAACATACTCCTCCTGAGAAACCATCACTCCAAGATTAATCACATCAAATCCAGCCTCAACGAAGCAATGATATAGAATTTTATTACCTATAGCATGCACATCAGCTCCTATAACACCAATAACTAATGTTTTCTTCCCCATATCAAATCTCCTTTTTAAATTTTATTTAAATCCTTATAGCTTTGATCCATACTATCACCCACAAGTCCTACTAGCATATATACTTTTTTTGTTGAATCATAGTAAAACTCTGGTAATAATTTAAAGTTTTCAATTTTAGCTGTACTTTCCACATGTATTCTTGGTCCACTACAAGGATGTATATATTCTCCTATTTTCACATGCTTTTCATCATAATATTGAATTGGTATGTCTTTTTCTATCATTTTATTAACTTCTTCTTCTAGTATTTTGATATCAAGATTTGGCTTTGAGTGAAATAATATTAGAAAACCATTTAAAACATCTCCATGCTCACAATTAAAACTAATATCTTCAGGTAAAAAATGTTCAACTAAATCTTCTGCTGAATGAGCCATTTTTCTTATATTTATGGAATGAAATACTCTTTTTGCAATATCCCCAGGTTCTGGACCAAAAACTGTAGGCCTTGTAACAATAATCTCTCCTCCCACACCAATTAATAAATCTGCATTTTTATTCATTAAAGGATAAATTAGTTCAAAGTGTTCAACTATAACTCTTCTTCCATACTCAATAGCTTTATTTATTGCATTTACTAATTCATACATTTGATAAAATGCAGATTCAAATCTTATGTCAATATGATATGTATGCGGTGAGAAGAAGCTACCTTCATCTAAATCCATAATAGGTAGAGGCCTTATATTTAATCCCTCATCATCATTAGTTAGCTCTAAACCTGGAAACATACCTCTAATCAACATACTTTTTCCTGACCCCGGCTCTCCTATTACTCCAATCAATCTATCTGTAGGAGTTAAGTATTGTTGTGCTATCTTAATGCCTATTTCATACATTCTAACTCTACCTCTAGGGGCAAAAAAAACACTATAAAAATGATTTCTAACTACATAATCTACGGGCATATCAAACCTCCTTTCATATTTGTCATCAATTATTTTTAAAACTAATAATTATCTTTTTAAGTCAATATTTTTTTTAATTTAATTTGTTATATTTAAATTATATGTTCATTAAAATCTAATAGTCAACACTTTTCTTTCAACTTTTTTTATTTTTGCAAGTTTTGCTTCATTGTTTATAAATTATATGTACCTCAAAATATTATTATTACCTCAATAGAATATGTTCTAATTAAT
>NZ_JANKBY010000176.1:0-7437 GCF_024621905.1 Terrisporobacter muris | reverse complement strand
TGGGGAAACGGAGTTTATTGTATTAATGGTGGCTGTGACTTTGGCAGCAGCTGTGTATGGTGGCTTGATTATGCTGTTTAAGGTGGACGAGATTAGAATTGTTACTGATGTTGTGAAGAGAAGATTATGAGTTCATTATAAAAAAGATAGCGATGTTTATAAAGACTATTATGCTAAAAATCCAGAAAAAAAGAATATTGATGATAGCTTTAGAACTAGACCAGAATTATTAGAGGAAGGTACAACTACATATAATAAACTTAATTCACCCATTGCAGGAAGTGCTTTTGCTTTTTTAAGAGATATTAAAGATTTATGTGAAGGAGATGTTTCACCTAAAAAAATAGATGGAGATAGTAAGACTTTTACGAAAAAAATTAAAGGAATCGCATCATTATATGGTGCTTGTATGGTTGGAATAACTAAACTGCAAGATAAACATATTTATACACATAGAGGTAGGTATGAAGAAAATTATGGCGAAGAAGTTAATCTTAATCATAAATATGCCATAGCCTTTGGTTGTGAGATGGATTTAGATATGGTTAATAGAGCTCCTATGATTTCTGAAGTTATCGCAACATCTAAAAGCTATGTTGATGTAGCTATAATAGGAATGATTATTTCATATTATATTAGAAGTTTAGGTTATGAGGCAAGAAATCATGTTGATGCTAATTATCTTGTTATGCCTGCTCTTATAGCAGAAGATGCAGGACTTGGCCAAATAGGTCGAAATGCCATTCTTACAAATAAAGATTATGGTTCAAGATTTAAGTTAGGAGTAGTAACAACAAATTTACCACTTGATATTGATGAAAAAGTCGATTTTGGATTAGAAGACTTTTGTAAGGTCTGCAAAAAATGTGCTCTTACATGTCCTTCTCAATCCTTATCAAGAGAAAATAGAATTGGCAAAGATGATAAATATAATTGGACTGTAGATACGGAAACTTGCTATACAAAATGGAGATACCTTGGCACTGACTGTGGTATGTGTATATCAGTATGTCCTTTTAGCCAAAACCTAGAAAGTATAAAAAAATGTGACTCTTTTAAAAAGAATGGAGCTGCTATACAAGATGCCTTAGAAGAATATAAAAAGAAATTTGGATCAAGAGTATTCGTTCCTGGAAATCCTTCTTGGTTAAGATAAAATTCGCTTTGATCATATCGTCAACTATGTATCCTTGCTATCGCTTCAGATATATACGTTACTTAAAATTCGCTTTGCTCATGACGCCAACGATATGTCTTTACTTAACTTCTTATCCCCTCTATGTCACTAGAGGGGATAAGTTTTATATTATTCTAGCTTTGAAAACTTACTCTATTCATAGTTATATGAATTACCTTAAATACAATTACTCCTACTATTAAATTTATTCCTACGGCAGGAAGTACAACCGCTGCAAATAACATATTTAAATTCATATTTCCAGGAAGTCCTACTAAAATTTGAGCTGATGTTAAAAATATAAATCCACTTATGGCTGTTCCAAGAGACATTAATATATTAGAAACTATGAAATCTTGATTTTTTTCAGCTAATTTTCTCATAAAAGGTAATTTATACATAGCCATCATAATAAGAAAACTTATATTTGTTGTAATAAATTTATCTATCACATTAGGTACTTGACCTCCAGGAAATGAACTTGTCATTCCTGAAAATATACCTGCAATTATTCCACATATTAAGCAAGCTTTGTAATCGTCTTTATTTATAATCATAATTGTAAATAACATTATTAAAGTCATGTCAGGTTTTACACCAAATATGGCAGGTTCTATTTGGTGCAAAACTAAACCTATTCCTAAAAGTACAGCATTTAAAACTAGTTTTCTTGTATTCATTTTCATAATAATATCCTCCAAAATATTTTTTAATTAAATTCAAATAAATTAATTCCCCTTTTAACCTCTTAAGAGTTTTAGTTCATACCAAAATTTTCACCTACCTTTCTTTTTGGGCAATAAAAAAAGCTCCATCCTATATAAATAGGACGAAGCTATACTCCGCGTTGCCACCTAATTTGTGTATCATAAATACACCTCTTAATATTGGTACTATCATACCTCATTTGCTATAACGTGCAAAACACGGTAAAGTCTACTTTCCAAAGATTTCGATTTACTCCTCAAAGGCCCATTCATCAAATTTCTTCTTGTCGAGATTCCACCATCCTCAACTCTCTATCTTGAACCTAAATTTGATTACTATCCCTTATCAAAGGATTTAATTTATTGTTAATAACATAATATGTATTTTTTTCCATTTTGTCAACTGTTTTTTATATTTTTATGTTTTAAATTAATTTAAATGGATTTAAATTTATTTCACTTCTTATAATTTCAACGCTTTCTATAGTATCTAAAAATCTTTTCATTACATCCTTAAATATATTTTCTGTATCAAAATGACCACAGTCAACTATACACATATTCATATCTAAAGCATCTTGTGCTTCATGGTATTTTACATCTCCAGTAATTATAACATCACAATTTTTAGATTTTGCTAATCCTACCATATCAGATCCTGCTCCAGTTACAACTGCTACTTTTTTAATTTTTGTATTTAATTCTCCAACTACTCTTATATGATCCATATTTAATTTTAATTTGATTTTATCACATAAACTTTGTAAATCTGCTTCATTGTCAAGAGTTGCATACCTTCCAAGACCTACAGATTTACCTTTATTTTCCAGTTTATAAACATCATAAGCGACCTCTTCATAAGGATGAGCTTTAATCATTTTTGCAATTGTTTTTTGTAATAAACTATTTGTAACTATAGTCTCGATTTTCACTTCTTTAACTTCTTCTATTTTTCCTATTTCACCTATAAAAGGATTTGAATTATCCTCTGGTCTAAATGTTCCTATCCCTGAGCTGTTGAATGTACAATTGCTATAATTACCTATATATCCTGCTCCACTTTCTCCTAATGCTTCTCTAACTATTATTTCATGAGTCATAGGTGTATAAACTGCAAGTTTATATAAAGTTTCACTATTAGTTACATCAAGTATTTTACAATTTTCAAACCCCATAACTTCCATAAAGTAATCATTTAGACCATCAAAAGCTATATCAAAATTAGTATGCATAGAATATAAAGCTATGTCATTTTTTATAAGCTTATGTATAAGTCTGCCTTTTAAATCTTTAGTGTTAATTTTATTCATTTTTCTAAAAATAAAAGGATGATGTGTAACAATTAAATCCACTTTTTTTTCGATTGCTTCTTCAATCACTTTTTCGTTGGCTTCTAAGGAAACTAAGACTTTTTTTATTTCACTATCAAAATCTCCAACTAATAACCCCACATTGTCCCAATCATAAGCTAAATTTAAAGGATACTTATTTTCAATTTTTTTAATTAAATCATTCAGCTTCATTTTTTCAACCCCTTATTAAATTAATTCTTTTAATTTTTCTATTCTTTCATTAGCTAAGTTTCTTTTAGCTATAACTGCTTCTGTATCTTTATTTCCTAATTTTGATATTATATTATTGTATTTTTTTATTTTATTTTCTACAAATTCTACTAATAATTCATCTTTATTTTCTATTAATTTTTTGCCTATCTCATAATATATATTATCCTCAAGATGTGTATTTTTTCCAGTATATTTTGCTACTATTATTTCATAAATCCTAAAATCTTCTTTTTCTAGGCATTCATCTAAAATTTCATATCCATTATTTAATAAGTATTGTCTAAGTTCCTCCTGTGCTTGCATAGGTTGAAGAATTAATTTATCCACACTATGTGCCACTTCTTTATTGGCCTCAAGTAATTCACCTATTAAGATTCCTCCCATCCCAGCAATTATGACTTCATCTACCTCACCTTTTTTTAGTACTTCTATTCCTGAACCAAGTCTTAAATCTACTTTATCTTCCAATTTATTTCTTTTAACTTCACTCCTTGCATTTTCTAGAGGACCTTTATTTATGTCAGCTAAGATTGCAAAATTTATTTTTCCTTCATTTAAAAGATATACTGGAATATATCCATGATCCGTTCCTATATCAGCTAATCTTTTGTTTTCACTTACAAGGGATGCTATTTTTAATAATCTATTAGTTAATTTCAATTTACTTTTTCCTTTCGCTTTACTTTTTGTATATTGTCTTATTATATGTATTAACATATTTTTATAATTTTATTTCTATATAATTAAAAATTCGCCAAAGCTGGCGAATTTTTAATTTATCTATATTAATCTAAATAGTCTCTAAGTTTTTTCGATCTACTTGGATGTCTTAATTTTCTTAAAGCCTTAGCTTCTATCTGTCTAATTCTTTCACGAGTAACATCAAACTCTTTACCAACTTCTTCAAGAGTTCTAGCTCTTCCATCTTCAAGACCAAATCTTAATTTTAAGACTTTTTGTTCTCTTTCATTTAATGAACCAAGAACCTCTTCTATTTGATCCTTTAATAAAGAATATGCTGCAGCTTCTGCTGGAGCTAGAGCATCTTCATCTGGTATGAAATCTCCTAAGTGAGAATCTTCCTCTTCACCTATTGGGGTTTCTAAAGATACTGGATCTTGAGCTATTTTCATTATTTCTCTTACTTTTTCTTCTGACATTTCCATTTCTTTAGCTATTTCTTCTGGCTTAGGATCTCTTCCTAATTCTTGTAATAATTGTCTTGAAACTCTTATTAATTTATTGATTGTTTCTACCATATGAACTGGTATTCTTATAGTTCTTGCTTGGTCTGCTATGGCACGAGTAATTGCTTGTCTAATCCACCATGTTGCATAAGTCGAGAATTTAAATCCTCTAACATAGTCAAATTTTTCAACAGCTTTTATTAGCCCAAGATTTCCTTCTTGTATTAGGTCCAAGAATAACATTCCTCTACCAACATATCTTTTAGCTATACTTACAACTAGTCTTAAGTTAGCTTCAACTAATCTTTGTTTAGCTATTTCGTCTCCCTCTAACATTCTTTTTGCTAGTTCAACTTCTTCATGAGGTTTAAGTAAAGGAATTTTACCTATTTCCTTTAAATACATCCTTACTGGATCATCTATACTTATACCCTTTGGAAGAGATAAATCTAACTTATCCATTTCGATGTCTTCTTCTTTTTTTATTTTTTCATCAACATCGTCATCTATATTTTCCATATCCAAAGTTAAATCATCATCATCTGCAGAAAAATCAATTGCAACTTTTTCTGATTTGCTTTCCAATATTTCAATTCCTAAATTTCCTAAAGTTTCATAAAGATTTTCAACTTTATCCTTGTCTAGTTCTGTATTTGAAAAGGCTCCCATTATTTCATCTAATGTAAGAGATCCTTGTTTTTTACCTTTTTCAATAAGACTTCTTGCTGCTACTCTATTAGCTTCTCTATTATTCGCCACACTCAAACCTCCTTTCGTGTATTATAGACTCTTTAAACTCTTTTGTATATCTACTATTTTTAAAGTTATCTTCATAATTTCTAACTCTACCTCTTTCACGCTGTCTTTATCTATGCTATTGTCATTTAAGCTTAATTCCAAACTTTTTTGTTTATGAAGTAATTCCTCAATTTCTTTGTGAAGTTTATTTCTTTTCACATTTTTAATTATTTCATCAACATTTTTAGAATTATAGGTATTTATACTATTTAGTGATATATTATCCAAATCCTTCAAATATTCTTCAGATATGTTTAAACTTTTGATTTTGTCAATAGTTATTTTGTCCAATTCTTTATTTTTAATTATTAGATTAAAAATTTCTTTACTGTCATTAATTAAGAAATCATTCTCACTAATTTTTAACAATGCAATAAGACGAAGTTCTTTATTTTCCATTAATAGCTTAATAAAGGTTTCTTCTACGAATTTTTCACCGTTTTCGATATTTTTAATCTTTTCTATTGGTTTTTGTTCAGTTTTTTCAAATTTTTTATAATTTTTTTTGCTATTATTAAATTTCTTACCAAAAACTTCTTCTTTCATTGCTTCTAAACTAATATTATATTCTTTACTTACATACTTAATATAATAGTCTTTCTCCACAGGAGATGATAAGCTCTTAATTATCAATGCTGCTTCTTTTGCAAATTTTATTAAATGTTCATCCTTATTAAAATCAAATCTTCTTTTTAAGATATTGATTTGAAATACAATATGAGAAACTGAATTTTCTATAGCTTTTGAGAAGCCTTCTTTTTTATATTTTTTGATAAAATCATCTGGATCTTTACAATCTTTTAAATTCAAGACTTTAACATTTATATTTTGTCCTCTTAATATTTCTATTGCTCTAAGAGTTGCTTTAACTCCTGCATCATCAGAATCATAAGATATTACTGCAGTAGATGCATATCTTTTAATTAATTTGCCTTGTTCATTTGTTAAGGCCGTTCCCAAAGTCGCTACTACATTCTCAATTCCATGTTCATATAAAGATATTAAATCCATATATCCTTCTACTAATATTAAGGTCTCATTGATTATACTTTTTTTTGCATAATTTAATCCATACAAGTTAAATCTTTTATTAAAAAGTAAAGAATCAGGTGAGTTAAGATATTTAGGTAATGAATTATCAAGTACTCTTCCACCAAATCCTATAACATTTCCCCTATAATCAAATATTGGAAACATCACTCTATTTCTAAATCTGTCGTAATATTTATTATCATTTTCTTTATGCGTAACTAGCCCACTTTTAACTAAATCTTTTTTTTCATAACCTATTGATAATAAGTAATCCATCAGACTGTTCCAAGAATTTAGAGAATATCCTAGTCCAAATTTTTTTATTATTTTATCACTTAGACCTCTTCCTCTTAGATAATCATACCCTGCATTTTTAGAATTAATCAAATTGGCGAAGTAAAATCTGGCGGCTTTTAAATGAATATCTTGCATCAGCTTGATACTTTCCATTTTTGCCTTATCTGCTTCACTTAAATTTGCCTTAAATTCTATTCCATTTTTTTCTGCTAGTAATTTTACAGCTTCTATAAAATCCAAATTTTCTATTTTCATAACAAAATTAATTACATCTCCACCTTCACCACAACCAAAACATTTGTAAATTTGTTTTTTCTGATTTACATGAAATGAACCTGTTTTTTCATTATGAAATGGACACAGACCACTATAATTACTACCTGAATTTTTTAAGTTTATGTACTGAGATATCACATTTACAATATCACATCTGTTTTTAACTTCATCTATTAAATCTCTCATATTATTCATATTATCACCCTCTGGTGTATTATTCGTAACATTACTATTTTACATTAAAATTTTCATTTGTCAAATACTATTATACATAATTCGACTTTTTTTGTTAATACCCTTCTTTTTTTTATTACTTTTTATAACTTTTTTCTAGAATAAATATTTCTATTTCTACAACTTCATTTCTAGCCTTTGTCGAAATTCACTATAAAATATAA